>JAVBUL010000046.1:0-6815 GCA_031555415.1 Lachnospiraceae bacterium
TAACAATGATAATGGAAGATGTGGGCGGAGATTTTGTAGGAATATTTATTGCTTTAAAAGAGCATGAATTTAAAAATAGTAAGTATATTTTCTTTGCAGATCAGGTTAGAAATCTAGCTAACAGGGAAGCACATATAAAAACGACAGGACCTGAAATATGGGAAGATACAAACGAAGATGTGGATGTTTTTGTATCATGTGTCGGAACAGGAGGTTCAGTTTCAGGGGTTGGAAAATATCTAAAGTCAAATAATCCAAATATTCACGTAGTTGCAATTCAACCAGCTGCTGAGTCAATTGCATCAGAAGAAAATCCTGATGTTGAAGAAATTACAGGAGTACATCCATTTGAAGGTATTCCTGAAGAATGGATTCCGGGAAACTTTGATAAAACGGTATATGATGAAAGATTTGATGTTTCAACAGAGCAGGCATTTGAAGCGGCAAGAGCAGTTGCAAAGAGTGATGGAATTTTAATTGGAACAAGTTCGGGAGCAGGAATATATGCAGCTACACAAATAGCAAAACGCGCTGAATATAAAGGAAAGAAAATAGTAGTACTGCTTGCGGATACAGGTTTGAGATATCTGAGTACACCACTTTTCGAAGCATAGGAAAGAGGGGTGTAAAAATATGGCTTATAAAATCGCAGTTATTTCACAGGATGGTAAAACTACAGATACATCATTCGGTTCATCTAATGAATTTTTGATTTACAATATTGATGAAGAAAAAATAGAATTTATTGAAACAAGAATTTGGGACACTGAATTTGCAAGTAACTGCGGTGAGAATAAGTCCCAGTGTAAATGTGGTGGGAATAATATACCACCTCATATCAAAGCAAAAATTGAGGTTTTAAAAGATTGCAGATGTTTAATATGTAAAAAGATTGGTGACAATGCAGATAGGCATTTACAGCGCAGTGCAATAACAGTTTTTGCTATTGAAGGTGAAGTTGAAGAAATTATAAAAAAGATAGTTAATTATTATGAAAAAATGGATAATCACATTTCGTTAAGGAATTTAAGGAGGGAAAATGTTGGAGGAAAATAAATGTAATGAAAGTGTCGAATATAATATTTCAACAAAATGCTTATATGGTGATAATATACCAAGCTCGTTTGATGGGACAGGAACTATTACAACACCTATTTATCAGACAGCAACTTATGCACATAAGGGAGTAGGGCAGTCTACCGGATATGATTATAGCAGATTGGGAAATCCAACAAGGGATGTACTAAATGATTTGGTGTGCTCTCTTGAGCAAGGTGTGAGGGCTTTTTCATTTTCAAGTGGAATGGCAGCAATAGCAACAGTTATGGAGCTATTTTCGCCAAAAGACCACATAATTGCAAGCAGTGATTTATATGGTGGAAGTATAAGACTTTTTAATAACATAAGTAAAAAGAATGGTTTGGAAATTAGTTTTGTGGATACATCAAAAGAAGATATATCAGAATATATAAATAGTAATACTAAAGCTGTATATATAGAAACACCGACTAATCCAATGATGAATATAACAGATATTAAAAAAATTTGTAAGGTGGCAAAAGAATATAATTTGATAGTTATCGTTGATAATACATTTTTATCACCTTATTTTCAGAATCCGCTAAATTTAGGTGCAGACATTGTTATTCATAGTGGAACCAAGTTTTTAGGCGGTCATAATGATACTCTTGCAGGTTTTGCTGTTACAAATTCTAATGATATTGCTCAAAGGCTAGAATTTAATGTAAAAACAATAGGGGCATCTCTTGCACCATTTGATAGTTGGCTTATTATAAGGGGAATAAAAACATTAGCAATAAGAATGGAAAAAGGTCAAGAAAACGCTATATTTATTGCAAACTGGTTAAAAGAACATAAAAAGGTTAAGAAGGTTTATTATCCTGGTCTTAAAGAGCATGACGGTTATGAGATAAATAAGGCACAGGCAAGAGGATATGGATGTATGTTGACCTTTGAAGTAGATAGTAAAGAAACAGCGCTTAATGTTTTGGAAAGTGTGAAACTTATTCATTTTGCGGAAAGTCTGGGAGGCGTAGAAACGCTTATCACTTATCCTACAACTCAAACTCATGCAGATGTACCTGAGGATGTCAGAATAAAAAATGGAGTAACAGATAGAATACTGCGGATTTCTGTAGGTATTGAGGACAAAATTGATTTGATAAAGGACTTAGAACAGGCACTAAAATAAGGAGGGTATCATATGTATAATTTTGATGATGTAGTTGATAGAAGGAATACTGAATCATTAAAATATGATTTTGGAATGGAAAGAAAAAATAGAGAAGATTTACTTCCTTTATGGGTTGCAGATATGGATTTTAAGCTTCCTGATGAAATATTATCAGAATTTAAAAAGGTGATTGACAGAGGTATCTTTGGTTATTCAGATTCAGGAAGTGATTATTTTGAATCTGTGCATGATTGGTTTTTTAAATATTTCGGATGGGATACTAAGAGAGAATGGCTGATAAAAACACCCGGAATAGTATATGCAATAGCCATCGCAATAAGAGCATATACTAAAAAAGGTGATGCTATTTTAATTCAAAAGCCGGTTTATTATCCTTTTTCAGAGGTTATTATCGACAATGAAAGAAAGCTTGTAAACAACGAATTAGTTCTTATAAACGGAAAGTATACAATAGATTTTGAAGACTTTGAAAAGAAGATAGTAGAAGAAAATGTAAAATTATTCTTACTATGCTCTCCACAAAATCCAACAGGAAGGGTTTGGACGAGAGAGGAACTTTTAAAGATCGGAGAAATTTGTCTAAAGCACGATGTTTTAGTACTATCAGATGAAATTCATTGTGATTTCACTTATGAAGGACATCCACATATTGTCTTTGCATCATTGTCAAAAGAACTATCAAATATTTCAATAACTTGTACATCGCCTACAAAAACATTTAATATTGCAGGATTTCAAATTTCAAATATTTTTATTTCAAATGAAACTTTAAGAAAAAGCTTTTTAAAGCAAATAGATAAAACCGGCTATAGTCAAGTGGGAACATTTGCTGTTGCGGGAAGCAGGATAGTTTATAAATACGGTTATGAATGGTTGTCACAACTAAGAAATTATCTAAGCAGTAATCTTGAATTTTTAAAAGATTATTTAGAAGAAAATATTCCACAGGTAAAACTGATTGAGCCGGAAGGGACATATTTAGTCTGGTTGGATTTTTCTAAAGTAACAAGTTCTGTTGAGGAATTAAAAATTATAATTGAAGATAAAGCTAAACTTTGGCTTGATAGAGGCGGAATTTTCAGTGATAAAGCAAATCTTTTTGAAAGAATAAATATTGCATGTCCAAGAAAAATCTTAGCGCAGGCACTCGAACAGCTAAAAGAGGCATTGAAAAATTAGTCAGTATTAAGGAAAGGCGTGGATTATAAATATGCGAATGTCAGCAAAAGCAAAATATGGAATTTTAGCATTAATTGAAATTGAACATGAAGGAAGAAAAGGGAAAGCTCTAGCTGCACAGCAAATAGCTCAAAAGTATGGGCTTTCTGCAAAGTTTTTAGAGCAGGTTTTATCTCTTTTGAAATTAAAAAATATTATAAAATCAGAAAAAGGCAGACAAGGAGGCTACAGATTAGCAAAGCCTGCCAAAGATATTATGCTGTCAGAAATTTTAAACTATCTTGAACCTTCAATATTAGAATCAGAACAAGAATCAGAAGACTTTGATGAAAGTTTTATTCTGACAGAGATTTATAATCCTATAAATATAAACTTAAAAAGCACTATGAACAGCATTTCGTTATTCGAGATTTGTTTAAAATATGATGAAAATTACTTATCAAAACCAGAAAACTATTTGTTTTTTGCAAACATTTAGATGAGGCTATTTAATTTCTGTATCCGAATGAAAAAGTAAAAAACTTCTTGATAAATATAGGATATATACCTGTAATCCAAAATGTAGTAAAAAAATATGGTAATATAAATGTTAAAACTATATATTCTTCAGGTAATTGCTTGCATAAAAAGCTTAGACCAAGCTTTATTATGATTACACCAATAATTCCACAAATGTATTTTAGTATTTGGAAACCAATATAAGTATTTTCATGAAACTTAATTTTTGTAGTTTCGATATACCATCCGAATATAAATCCAAGAGAAGAAGCAGCGACTTTAAAACAGTCACTATAGTTTTCAATTTCTACCTTTACGTATATCATTTCATATGCAGCAAATATCATAACTGCGAATGATACTATAGTAATAGCCAAAAGAATAAGTCCGTAATGACTGGAATCAAGGCAATAATTAGTATAAAGATAATTAAGTGCAAGTGTAACTATTAAACCAACAGCAAAACCTGCAAGAACGTCGTAAGGTGTATGAACGCCTAAATACATTCTTGAAAAGGCAATACATATTATTGGAATAATAAATAAAAAGCCAAATAATTTATAGCGTTTTCCGAAATATATAGAAAGTGTACCATATATGGAGGTTGCGCTTTGTGTATGTCCACTTGGAAATGAAAAACCGGTAGCATGCCCCAAGGCACCTTCAACAGGGTTAAGTGTCTTATCAGCAATAAATGGTCTTGGAATCTTAATTAATAATTTAGAAACGTTTACAATAACACCGGATATTAGCCAGCTAAAAGCTAACTGATATCCTAGTTTTTTGTTGTAGCACCAATAAATAAGGCACAATATCGCTATTACTACCAGTTCTTCCCCAAGAACTGAAAAAATCAAGTTTAAATCTGTAAAAAAATCCCATCGTATTTCTTCCAATAGTCTTACTAACTCCACGGTTTCCTCCTAATGTATACATTGCATTTGTAAAATATTAATTATTGCGGCTTGCACGTTTTCTAAGTGTAGGGTCAAGTATTTTCTTTCTGATTCTAAGATTTTTTGGTGTTATCTCGAGATATTCATCTGTATCGATAAATTCAAGTGCTTGCTCAAGACTTAAAATTCTAGGTGGTGAAAGTTTTAATGCTTCATCTGAACCAGATGCACGAGTGTTTGTAAGCTGTTTTTTCTTACATACATTTACTTCTATATCATCAGTTTTACCATTTTGCCCAACGACCATTCCAGAATATACCTTTTCCCCAGCAGATATAAACAGTGTACCACGTTCTTGCGCATTAAACAAGCCATAAGTTATAGCTTCACCTGATTCATATGCAATTAATGAACCTTGTTTGCGATACTGAATATCACCTTTATAAGGACCGTAACCGTCAAAAATAGTGTTAATAATACCATTTCCCTTAGTATCTGTCATAAATTCACCACGGTATCCAATAAGTCCTCTTGAAGGTATTGAAAGTTCAAGTCTTGTATAACCGCTGTTTGAAGAAGACATACCTAAAAGCTCACCTTTTCTTGAACATAATTTTTCAATTACTGTACCTGAAAATTCGTCAGGAACATCAACATATGCTATTTCCATAGGTTCTAAAAGTTTACCGTTTTCATCGTTTTTATATAGAACTTCAGCTTTACTTACAGCAAATTCAAAGCCTTCTCTACGCATATTTTCAATTAAAACAGATAAATGCAATTCACCACGTCCGGAAACTTTGTAGCTTTCAGTACTTTCAGTTTCTTCAACACGTAAGCTAACATCAGTATTTAATTCTCTAAATAATCTGTCACGTAGATGTCTGGAAGTAACATATTTTCCTTCTTGTCCGGCAAGAGGACTGTCATTAACAATAAACTGCATTGCAATGGTAGGTTCAGAAATTCTCTGAAAAGGAATAGCTACAGGATTTTCAGGTGAACATATAGTATCTCCGATATGAATATCAGAAATACCAGATATTGCTACGATTGAACCGATAGTAGATTCACTTACTTCAACCTTATTTAGTCCATCAAATTCATATAACTTACTAATTTTTACACGCTTATTCATTTCAGGATTATGAGCATTAACAACAACACAATCTTGATTAACTTTTAAAGTTCCATTGTCAACTTTACCGATACCTATACGACCTACATATTCATTATAATCAATAGTACTGATAAGTACTTGAGTATCAGCATCAACATCACCTTCTGGAGCAGGGATATAGTCTATTATAGTTTCAAAAAGTGGTATCATATTCTCTGGTGTATCATCAAGTTCTAATATAGAATATCCTGATTTAGCAGAAGCAAATACAAATGGACATTCAAGTTGGTCATCATTTGCATCAAGCTCAAGGAAAAGTTCCAATACTTCATCTATAACATCATTTGGTCTTGCTTCTGGTCTATCTATTTTATTTATGCATACAATAACAGGGAGATTAAGTTCAAGAGCTTTTCTAAGTACGAACTTAGTTTGAGGCATTGGGCCTTCAAAAGCATCGACAACAAGAACAACACCATTTACCATTTTAAGAACACGTTCAACTTCTCCACCAAAGTCAGCATGTCCGGGTGTATCAATAATATTGATTTTAGTATCATTATAATAAACAGCAGTATTCTTTGCTAGTATAGTAATACCACGTTCACGTTCTATATCATTGGAATCCATTACTCTGTCGGCAACTTCCTGATTAGCACGAAATACACCACTTTGCTTTAACAATTCGTCAACTAACGTAGTTTTACCATGATCAACATGGGCTATTATGGCAATATTACGTACATCATTTCTTTGAGTTTTCATTTAATATCCTTCTTTCTTATCTTTGAAAAAATAATTGCTTGCGATTTTTTATAAAAAACCGCCGAAATAAAGTTTATCATAATCTAGGCAAATTACAAGTTTTTTTTATTTCTATTATAAATAAATAAAAAATATTGGTTCT
>JAVBUL010000211.1:0-10128 GCA_031555415.1 Lachnospiraceae bacterium
GATGTATTATAGATGCATTATATAACTGCGTGAATGAGTTAATAGAAGAGGCAGATACTTATGGTTTAGAAGGTAATTTATTACATTCATCTATTGCATTATTGATTGCAAGTAATGAAAATGCGTTTTCAAAATCCTGTGAAAAGGCAGGAGAAATAGATGGCTCGATAAATAAAATTGCAATGCATGATTTATCAATTATTAAAAAGATATTTGAAGTTAATTTAAGGGAAGTAGATAATATTCTTGAAATAGAATGTTTTTCATTTCTGTTAGATTATAAACATAAAGATGCGACAAGTAAGATTTTTAATAAACGTATACGTGATAGAATTTGCAAATTAGCAAATGACCTTGAACGAGCAGGGAACAATATTGAGTTTTATACTACAGTAGTTGATTTTTATAAGGAAAATGGTGTAGGTAAGTTAGGCTTAAATAAGGCATTTAGAATTAAAGAAGTTGAGAAAAATGGAAGTATGGTACCAGAGATAGTTCCAGTTACAAGTATTGAACATATTCATCTAGATGACTTGGTTGGATATGAACTACAAAAGAAGAGATTAATAGATAATACTGAGGATTTTCTATGTGGCAGAAAGGCAAACAATGTATTGCTGTTTGGTGATAGTGGAACAGGTAAGTCTTCGAGTATAAAAGCTATTTTAAACCAATACTATGATAATGGTCTTAGAATGATAGAAGTGTACAAGCATCAGTTTAAATGCTTATCCACTATTATTGAAGAAGTAAAGGATAGGAATTACAAATTCATTATTTATATGGATGATTTGTCTTTTGAGGATTATGAAATTGAATATAAATATTTAAAAGCTGTAATTGAAGGTGGACTAGGCAAAAAACCAGATAATGTGCTTATTTATGCTACTTCAAACAGAAGACACTTGGTTAGAGAAAAATGGAGTGATAAAGAGGATAGAAGAGAAGATTTACATGCTTCAGATACAGTTGAAGAAAAATTGTCACTTGTAAACAGGTTTGGTGTAAGCATATTCTTTTGCGCACCGGATAAAAAAGAATATGAAAATATCGTTCGTGAGCTTGCAAAAAGATATAATGTTTCAATGTCTAATGAACAATTGCTTGCAGAAGCAAATAAGTGGGTAATGCGTCATGGAGGCCTATCAGGAAGAAATGCCACACAGTTTATTAATTATATCTTGGGACAAGAAGAACGCTGAGAGGTAGGTATTTATGGCTGGGACAAAGTATGCTGCGATTCATATAGGATCATATGAATTACAATTAAAAATATATGAGATGACTTCAGATAAAAACGTTAAAATACTTGAGAATATTCGCTATGCTATGGAATTAGGAAAAGAAACCTATACATATCGAAAGCTCAGTTTTCAGTCGATAGATGTTCTTTGTGATGTGCTGTTTGGTTTTACACAAACAATAAAGGAATACAAAATATTAGAGTATGACGCAGTAGCAACAAGTTGTATAAGAGAAGCTGATAATATGCCTATAATACTTGATAGAATAGAAGTTAAAACAGGACTTAAGGTAAGAGTTCTTAGTAATTCAGAAGAACGTTTTATAAACTATAAAGCATTATTTTTATATGAGGAGCATTTCAAAAAATATAATAGTGATAAATGTGGTGTAATAGATGTAGGCTCCGGTAGTATTCAAATTTCTCTTATGGAGAAAAATGCATTAGTTGCAACTCAGAATATATTGCTTGGAACTATGCGTATAAGTGAGATGCTTTATAATTTAAGTGATGATATAAAACATTTTTATACTCTTGTGGATGAGCTTATGGGCAATGAATGGCAGACTTTTAAAAGAATGTTTTTAAAGGAAAATGAGATTGAGCATATTATTGCAGTCGGTACTCCGACAGTTATGTTCTCAAAGAAAGTATGTAAAAATGAGGACAAGGTAATGACAAAAGAAGAGTTTATAAAAATGTTTGAGTCTATGTCTTCAAAGTCAACCGAGCAATTAGTAAAGGAGTATCAGATTTCTGAGGAACAAGCAATTCTTATAATTCCATGTCTTAGAATATACGGAAAGATTTTAGAAGATACTAATGTTAAATCATTATGGTTTCCTGAAACCAATTTACTGGATGGTTTAGCAGTTGATTTTGGAATAAGAATTAAAAAGCTTAATATTTCACATAGCTTTGAAAATGATATTACTAATACTGCAAAAAATATCGCTAAAAGATATAAGGTGGATCAATCACATGTTCAGCTATTACGTGAAACCTCAGCTGCTATATTTGATGCAACGAAGAAAATTCATGGAATGGGAAAAAGAGAAAGACTATTACTTGAAATAGCGGCATTATTACACGATTGTGGTAAATATGTAAGTCTAACATCTATGTCACAATGCTCATATGATATTATTATGGCAACAGAGATAATAGGATTATCACATATGGAAAGAGAATTAATAGCAAATATAGTAAAATATAATACAGTTGATTATACAAAACTAAGTGATTTAACAATGCTTAAGCTTATTGCGATATTAAGAGTGGCAAATGCATTGGATAGAAGCCACAAACAGAAGTTTAAGACTAATAAAATACAGCTTAAAGGGAATGAACTTATTATATCATCAAAGGGCAACCATGATATAACACTTGAAAGAGGATTATTTACAGAAAAAGCAGACTTCTTTGAAGAAGTTTATGGTATTAGGCCGATATTAAAGACCACGAACATAGTTCGTGGGTAAAGGAGGAGTTATAGCATGAACAGGTACACAAATAGGGAATTAAGCTGGTTAGACTTTAATTATAGAGTATTGTCAGAAGCTAGGGATAAGGCTAATCCATTATTTGAGAGGCTTAAATTTTTAAGTATAACAGCATCAAATCTTGATGAGTTTTATATGATTCGAGTTGCATCACTTAAAGACATGATTAATGCGGATTGTGATAAAAGGGATATTGCAGAGCTGACACCTACTGAGCAGTTAAAGCTTATTGATGTTAAAACACATGATTTTTCACATTTGCAATATTCAACATATAATCGTTCACTTATTCCTCTTTTAAAAAACGGGGGTTTAATAGTAATAGAAGGTCATGAGCAATTGTCAAAAAATCAGGAAGAATATGTAGACAAGTATTTTTATGATACAATATATCCAGTTTTAACACCTATGGCAGTAGATTCTTCAAGACCGTTTCCTCTAATTAGAAATAAGACATTGAATATTGCAGCATTGTTAGAGCGTAAGGAATAAAAGAAAAAGGATAAGTCTAAGAAAAAATCTAAAAAAGAAGAACTTGAGTTTGCAACAGTTCAAGTTCCATCAGTTATTCCCCGTATTGTAAGAATTCCTTCTGAAAATGAAAACGAAACTACTGTTATTTTGTTAGAAGAAATCATAGAAAGACATATGAATAGCCTTTTTTTGAATTATAACGTAGTATGTGCTCATCCATATAGAGTAATGAGAAATGCAGATTTGACAATAGATGAGGATGATGCAGAAGACTTATTAAAGGAAATTGAAAAGCAGCTTAAAAAGCGTCAATGGGGCGAGGCTATAAGGCTTGAAATAGAAGATAGAATGGATGAGAGACTGCTTGAAATATTAAAAGAGGAGTTAGCAGTTGAGGATAGTGATGTTTTTAAAATAAATGGACCAATTGATTTAACATTTCTTATGAAGTTATATGGCATGGATGGTTTTGAAAGACTTAAGGCTAAAAAATATATTCCAAAGCCTAACCCTTCTATAAATCAGGAAGAAAGTATTTTTGAGCAAATCTCAAGAGCTGATATATTATTACATCACCCATATCAATCATTCGACCCTGTAGTGAATTTTATAAATGAAGCAGCTAAGGATGAGAAAGTGTTGGCGATTAAGCAAACTCTTTATAGAGTAAGTGGAAATTCACCTATCATAGCATCATTGGCAAAGGCAGCAGAAAACGGTAAGCAAGTATCTGTTTTAGTTGAATTAAAGGCAAGATTTGATGAAGAAAATAATATTAACTGGTCAAAAATGCTTGAAAAATCAGGATGTCATGTTATTTATGGACTTAAGGGATTAAAAACACATAGTAAGATAACATTGGTAGTAAGACAGGAAGAAGAAGGCATAAAAAGATATGTACATTTAGGTACAGGTAACTATAATGATGCTACAGCCAAACTTTATACTGATATGGGTATGTTTACTTGTAGAAATTCTATAGGTGAAGATGCAACAGCAGTATTTAATATGCTTTCTGGTTACTCAGAGCCGGAGACATGGAATAAGCTGGCACTTGCACCTTATTGGCTTAGAGATAAGTTGGAATATCTTATTGATAGAGAGAAAAAATATGCTTTAGAAGGTAAGGAAGCAAATATTATTGCAAAGATGAATTCCTTATGTGATAAAGAAATAATAGATTTATTATATGATGCATCTGAAGCAGGCGTTAAGGTAGAGCTGATAATAAGAGGGATATGTTGCTTGAAAGCAGGCGTGAAAGGATTTAGTGAAAATATTTCAGTACGTTCAATTGTAGGACCTTTTTTAGAGCATAGCAGAATCTTTTATTTTCATAACAATGGAAATCAAGATGTTTATATGTCGAGTGCTGACTGGATGCCACGTAATCTTGATAAGAGGGTAGAAATAATGTTTCCGGTAGAAGCACCTGATTTAAAACAAGAGGTTATTCATATACTTAGAGTGCAGTTGGATGATACTATAAGAGCACATGTAATGAATGAAAAGGGAGTCTATGAAAAGGTTGACAGAAGAGGAAAAATTTCACTTGATTCACAGGAGTATTTCTGTAATGAAGAGCAAGAAAAAATAAAAAAGAATGAGAAAAAGAAGGAAAGAAGATTTGAGCCAAGAGAAAGAGATAAATAAAAGATTATATATTGACTTACATGTTCACTCAAATGCTTCTGACGGAACGTATACTCCGAATGAGCTTGTTAAGTATGCTGATGAAAAGGGTTTGTATGCATTTGCTCTTACAGACCATGATACGGTTAATGGAATTGAAGAGGCTTTAGAAACAGCAAAGGATTATGATGTTAAGGTTATTCCGGGAATCGAGTTATCGGCTGATTTTAAAGGATCGGATTTGCATATACTTGGGTTGAATGTAGACCATAAAAGTGAAGGTTTTCTTGAAATGGTAGAGCATTGTAAAAGAATGCGTGATGAAAGAAATCTTAAAATGATTGCAAAGATGAATGAGCAGGGGTTTCCGATTACTAAGCAAATTTTGGATGAAAGATATGGAGTAGATGCAGTAATAACGAGGGCGCACTTTGCAAGATATCTTTTGGAGGAAGGGTTTGTCAATGAAAAGAATAAGGCATTTAGCAAGTATCTTGGAAAAGGACGTCCATGTTATGTTTCAAGACAGCTAATTACTCCTAAAATGGCAATAGAGTTGATATTAAAATCAGGAGGACATCCGATATTGGCTCATCCATTATTATATGGTTTTAACGCTAATAGACTAAAAGGAATTATATCATATCTCAAGGAACTTGGTTTAGAAGGAATAGAAGCGTTATATTCACTTAATAGGGTAGATGATGATCAAAGGTTATTGAAGTATGCAAAGAATTTTGGACTATATGTAACTGGAGGCTCTGATTTTCATGGAAGTAATAAGCCGGATATAGATTTAGGTGTGGGAAAGGGTAATTTAAGAGTAACGAAGGATCTTTTAGGCAATATTGGAGGTGTATTATGAACGCATATGAGAAGTATAAAAAAATAGAGGACTTGCCAGTAGCAGTTAAGGTTGTTATGCCACCTGAGGGAATGGTAAGAAAGGGAATAATTCAACTACATCACGGTATGAGTGAGCATAAAGATAGATACGTAGATATTATGAAGTTTTTTAGTGAGCGTGGCTACATTTGTGCTATTCATGATATGAGGGGACATGGAGAGAATGCAGAACTGGCTACAGACCTTGGATATTTTGGAGAAGAGGGGTTTGAAGGAGTAGTAGAAGATGCGTATGCTGTAACAGTGTATCTAAAAAATAACTATCCTGATTTGCCACTTATACTTATAGGGCATAGTTTTGGTTCTATTGTAGCAAGAGCTTATTTGAAAAAACACGATGCAGAGATAGATAGAGCTTTTATAGTGGGAAGTCCATCTGATAATAAAATGAAGTCATTAGGAATGTTGCTTATTGAAATACTTACTATTTTTAAACCGGATAAAGAAGTAAGTGAGTTTGTACATAATTTAATGATGGGAAGATTTGATAAGGTTTATAAATCTAATAATCCGGATAAAGTGTCAGAAGGTTATACTAAGAATATGTGGATTTGTTCTGATATGGAGGTTGTGAAAAAATATAACAAGGATCCTAAAAGTGGATTTAAGTATACTATGAATGGATATTATACAATACTTAACGGTATGGTTAAGATTTATTCGGGAAATAAGACTCGTTGGGTTATGAAGAATAAGGATTTGAAAATCACATTTTTATCAGGTGAGAATGACCCTTGCATGATAAGTAAGGAATGGTTTTTAAAAGCAGTAGATAGAATGAAAGAGATGGGATACAGAAACGTTGATTATAAGCTATATCCCGAAATGCAGCATGAAATATTTAATGAACCGGGTAAGATGGAGGTTTATGAAGATATTTATAAAATGTTGCAGGAATAAAACTATCTGACCTTTTCACACCTATACCATACAAAATGATATTGCTTATGACTAATAAATATAATATTATTATATCTAATAAGATAATGTAATCAAATAGATATGGAGGAAGGTACAGTGAAGAGTAATAAAAATATTGATTTAAAAGATTTTAAAATCAACGACAGTTTTTTAGGAAAGTATCAGGAATTAATAAGAGATATTGTTATACCTTATCAGTATGATATTTTAGAGGATAAGGTAGAGGGCGTAGAAAAAAGCCACGCAATAGAAAATTTCAGAATAGCAGCAGGTGATATAAAGGGTGAATTTTATGGAATGGTTTTTCAGGATTCAGATGTAGCAAAGTGGATTGAGGCAGCAGCTTATTCTCTTGCGATAAATCCAGATGATAAACTTGAAAATACTGTGGATGAAGTAATAGACTTAATTGAGAGAGCGGCAGGCGAAGATGGATATTTGAATACATATTTTACTGTAAAAGAGCCTGAACACAGATGGGAAAATTTACACGAATGTCATGAGCTTTATTGTGCCGGTCATATGATAGAGGCGGCAGTTGCATATTATGAAGCTACAGGAAAAGATAAGTTACTAAGTGTAATGAAAAAGATGTCAGATCTTATTTATGATACTTTTGGTTATGGCAAAAGAGAAGGATTTCCTGGACATCCTGAAATAGAACTTGCACTTATGAGATTGTATCATTTAACAGGTGATGATAGATATAAGGAACTAACAAAGTTTTTTATTGATGAACGAGGTAAGGAACCAAACTTTTTTGAAGCAGAAACTAAAAAGAGAGTTTGGGAGCATTTTCTTATGAATTATGATGATAGAAAATATGCTCAAAACCATGCTCCTGTGAGAGAACAGAAAGAGGCAGCAGGTCATGCGGTACGAGCTGTATATTTATATACAGGTATGGCAGATGTTGCAGGCGAAACAGACGATAAGGAACTTTTAGAGGCTTGTGATACTTTGTTTGATAATATTGCAAATAAGCAGATGTATATTACAGGTGGAATTGGAAGTACACATCATGGTGAAGCGTTTACTGTGGATTATGATTTACCAAATGATACTATATATGCTGAAACATGTGCAGCAATCGGTCTTATGTTTTTTGCGGATAAGATGCTTAGTTTAAATGTAGATAGTAAGTATTCAGATGTTTTAGAAAGAGCACTTTATAATAATGTATTAGCCGGTATGCAACTAGATGGAAAGAAGTTTTTCTATGTTAATCCATTAGAAGTAAATCCAGGTATTTCAGGCGTGATGGGTAACTACAAACATGTTCTCCCACAACGTCCGGGTTGGTTTGGCTGTGCCTGCTGCCCTCCAAATGTAGCAAGAGTTTTAAGTTCAATAGGAAAATATGCATATAATCAAGATGGTAATACTGTATATACACATTTGTATATTAGTGGAGAAGCAGTTATTAAAGAGCTTGATAATATGAAAATAGTTACTGATACGAAATATCCATTTGAAGGTGTTGTTAATTATAAGTTTTCTAATGTACCGGATAAAGATATTACGTTTGCAGTTAGAATACCTGCATATACTAAGGATAAATTTGTTATTAAGTTGAATGGTGTAGTGTTAAGTAAGGAAGATATGGTAGTAGAAAAAGGATATCTTTACATAAAAGGAATTAAGGAAAACGATGATTTAATACTTGGGTTTGATATGTCAGCGAAGAAAGTATATTCAAATACTGCGGTAAGATATAATGCAGGTTGTGTGGCTTTAACAAGAGGTCCTTTGGTGTACTGTTTTGAAGGTGTAGATAATGGCTCTGATAATGTACTTTTACAGGAATTAAGTATAAAATCAGATGGTGCTACCTCTGAAGAAAAGGTAAGTGATAGTATACTTGGAGATATTGTAAAGTTAAAGGTGGATGGATATAAAAAGACAGGAAGTAATGATTTATATTCTTTTGAAAAACCAAGTAAAGAGGAATTTAAACTTATGGCAGTGCCTTATTATACATGGGGGAATAGAGGGTTAAATCAAATGAGAGTGTGGATGTTGGAGGATTAAAAAATAGTACAAAAAATTATGTAAATAACTAATGATTTTAAAAGCAAATTAATGGAGATAAAATTTTCTATTAATTTGCTTTTTAATGTTTACAAAGTTAGACTTTAGTCGAATCTTTTTTTTCGTTGGGGGTCAAATCTGCACCGTTGGGGAAAAGTTTTGTGTAAACTATTGTAAAGTTTGAAAGAAAGTGATATAAAGAATATAGATTGTACTGTGACGTATTATTGGATAAAATAGTTAGTAAAGGAGATTGGCATAGTGGAAAAGAAAAAAGTACTTATTTTATTAATGATTGTTTTAGTTATAATATCGGGGATAGGTATAGGTACTTATATAGTATTTTCGGAAACAGAGAAAGATGAAGATGAGCGTATGCCAAATGCACATCCCAATTTAACAATAGGAAAAGTAATAGAAATAAAAGAAGATAAAAATGTGGTTATAAGAGTATCTGAAGGGGGATTAGGTGTAAATTTAAAAGAAGGGGATAAATTACTTGTACATTATGAAAAAAGTATACACTACACAAGTAATGAAAAAACAGGGCATTATGATTATGAAGTTCAATTGAATGATGAGTTATGGATTAGTCATTTTATTGATGAGATACAGAAGAAGAATGGAAGTTATTATATTGAAGTTGATGAAGTGGGGCGGTATGATGCTAAAGAACAATAAAATATTCATTATGATGCTGTTTACAATATTTATTATGGGATGCAGTAAAGATAAAGAAAGCGATTATCAATATGGAATAAAAGAAAAAAACAATATGATATTTACAGGCGAGTACTTTGAAGGTGCAATGACTATGAAACAACCAAACAGAGTATTGGAAACAAAAGAAGAAATACAAAAAGTATGTGATTTGCTGGCAAGCCTAGTTATAGAAGAAATAGAGCCACCAGAAGAAAAAAGGTTTGGATTTACTGAGATAATGATTATGTATGAAGATGGAACAAGGAAAGACATTTCATTTCAAGATAATAGAGTATATGTAGAAGATAAAATTTATACTTTTGAAAATCCAGATGAAGTTAATGAAAAATTGAGAAAAATATTTTTTGATGATAACGATGACAATCTTTATTATGAAATAAACGAAATTCACAATATTATATTTAGCAGCAAATATTTTGAAGGTGCAATCATTATTAGACAAGCAAATAGAGATGCAAAAGTATTAGAAAGAAAAGATGAAAAGCGGAAGGTATGTGAATTATTGGCAAGTCTTGTTTTAGAAGAGACAGAACCTACAGAAGAAGAACTGTTTGAAGCTACAGAGCTGATAATTATATATGAAGATGGAAAAAGAAAAGATATTTTATTTCAGGCGGATAGAATATATGTAGAAAATAAGGTTTATATTGTGGATAATGTAGATGAAGTTAATAAGGAATTAAGAGAAATATTTTT
>JAVBUL010000021.1:0-21156 GCA_031555415.1 Lachnospiraceae bacterium
TGAAGGTAGATTCGTTGCTAATGAAGAGTGGATTAAGCAATTATTTGAGAATGGTCAAGTAGCAACACAATATGTTGATATTAACGGTAATCCAACAATGGATGAAGATTATAACATAAATGGTTCTTATTATGCTATCGAGGGTATTACAAGTCCTGATGGTAGAGTATTAGGAAAGATGGCTCATTCAGAGCGTATTGGAGAGTCAGTTGCAGTTAATATACCATGTAATCAAAATCAATTAATTTTTGAATCTGGTGTAGAGTATTTTAACTAATATAAGAATGTGAATTAAAGGATATTATTATGTTTTGGCATAGTAATATCCTTTATTGTTTTTAAATATAAATTTATGTATAGTAACATAAACAGTTACACAAGTTTTTAACATAATATGCTATAATGAAGCAGAAGAATGATATTTATATATTGGCACAATTTAGAGAAGAAAATATATAACAATAGAGCTTAGCAAATCAGAATTTGTAGGGGAGTCCGCCATGTACCTCGATTTCGCTGACGCTCCATCTCGGTCACGGGCTTCGCCCTATGAATAGCGACAATAAGGCATTTGCTTATGTGTAAATTCAAATTTATGGAGGAACTGATGAGAGAAATAGATCCAAGACAAACAAAAAGAGCAGAGGCATTTGAACTTTGGATGAATGCACCAAACCCTATGGTGACATTTTTTAAGACGGTGGATGTCACACCGCTCGTGAGGATAAGTAAAAGGAAAAAGCTCAAATTCAATATGTTGATTGACTACTGTATCGGCAAGGCGGCTACTGGTCTGGATGTTTTTTACTTACTTCCAGTGGGTGGAAAACTGATACAGTATGATACCATAGCAGTAAATACTATCGTTAAGAACAGGGAAGGTGAAATTAATTCCTGCGATATTCTTTTTGATGAGCGGTTGTCCAAGTTTAATCAGGATTATCTAAAATATACAAAGCAAGTAGCAGAAACATGTGATAACCATGATTTGGTGGATAGTATGGTAATAGGCACGTCTGCCATAACAAATGTGGAAATTGATGGGGCTGTTGGCATGAATAGCGGTATTTATAACAATCCGTTTATTATCTGGGGTAGATATAAAAAGAGGTTTTTCAAAACTACACTCTCAATATCTTTTCAATTTCACCATACACAGATGGACGGCGCTCATGCAGGGACTTTTTTGGAGCGATTACAGGATGAAATTTATAAATTGTATGTTTAACTAAATTCGCATTTGCTGAACAACCCAAGTATAATAAAATATGAAAATATGAAAGTGGTGATACTATGATACTAACCATTGGCACAGCTCCATGCAAAGTCTGAAACTGGGCGATTTGCATGGGGATTCGTCCACAGACTTTGCATTTTGAATTTTAATAATAAAAATCAAAAGGAGCAAAGTCATTATGAAAAAACTTTATGAACTAAAAACATTTTTTATCCTTTGGATTACGCAATCCTTTTCTGCACTGGGTAGTGCAATGACCAATTTTGCACTAGTTATCTGGCTTTATCAGCAGAGTGGTTCGGCACTTAAAACCGCCTTGCTGACTGTCTGTTCCTATGCACCATATGTCCTGATGAGCATTTTTGCAGGGGCGTTGAGCGACAAGTGGAACAAGAAAACTACCATGCTGATTAGCGACAGCTTTGCAGCGATTAGCACAATTATGGTGCTTATTTTGCTAAAAACTAATTACCTTGAAATCTGGCACATGTACATTCTGAACGCCCTCAACGGCTTGATGAATACTGTTCAACAGCCAGCCTCAGATGTGGCAATTACGCTGATAACGCCGAAAAAATATTATCAGAAAATTAGCGGTTTGCGTTCATTTTCAAATTCTCTGGTGACGATTTTAACACCAGTTATAGCAGTTTCGGTTTTCTCATTCTGGGGAATTGAAGCTGTAATAGCATTTGATTTGCTTACATTTTCGGTAGCATTTTTAGCACTTCTTTTGCTGATAAAAATTCCTGAAATTCAAAAAAATGATAAGATGAACGAATCGGTATTATCATCGGCAAAAAGCGGTCTTGAATACTTGAAAACAAACAAGGGAATTTTGTGGCTGATTTTGTTTCTTTCAGCCATCAATCTGATTGCGTCAATTTACGACGCTGCACTTCCAGCTATGATTTTGTCACGCTCAAACGGTGATGAAACGGTGCTTGGAATTGTCAATGCCTGCGTGGGAATTGCAACTCTTGCAGGGAGCATAGTTGTAACCTTGATCCCTGCACCCAAAAGCCGAGTGAAAGTGATTTGCAACACACTGCTTATTTCAATGAGTACAGAGAACTTTCTGCTTGCTTTCGGTAAAACCCCAGCAATATGGTGCTTGGGGGCAGTTCTTGGCTGGATTGCAATACCAATTATGAACGCAAATATGGACGTGATTTTCCGCACAGAAATACCTACTGAAATGCAAGGCAGAGTTTATTCGGCACGAAATACTCTCCAGTTTTTTACCATACCGATAGGCTTTTTTCTAGGTGGATTTATGGTTGATAAGGTGTTTGAGCCATTTGTAGAAAAGCTCTCACCTGATAGCCTGCTGACCTTTTTATTCGGCAATGAAAAAGGTTCGGGTTCGGCAATGCTTTTCTTTGTAATCGGCGTTGCAGGTGTGGCGGTGTGCTTGATTTTTCGACGAAATCGGCATATCTGTAATCTTGAGAAGTAGACATATATGATTTCAGTCATTCAGAGCTGTTGTGTTTTGAATGACTGAACAATTAGTTGAAAAGAGATGCTAGTTTTATAGTATCAAATTAGAAAAAATGGAGAGAAATTATGACGGATTTAATAGAAGAATATATATTACAATATCCTGATAATATTCAAGATAAACTGTTTCAAATTAAAGCTGTAATAGAAGATACAATTCCAGAAGCAGCTTCTAGAATCGCATGGGGAATGCCAACTTATACAATAGGTAAAAGTAATATTATTCATTTTTCGGTTCACAGAAATTTTATTACATTGCATATTGGAACTGATACGCTAGATTTCTTCAAAGACAAGCTTGTGCAATATTCTAGTACAAAGAGTTCGGTACATTTAAAATTTGAAGATGATATTCCTAAAGAATTAATAAGGGAAATAGTAAAATATAACATGATTGATTAAGATATTTAGTTATATTAGTAGATAAATATTAAAGGAGGTAACAAAAATATGGTTAACTTTAGAAAAATGCAAATTGAAGATTTAATTATATTTGAAAAATGGTTATATACACCTCATGTTGCAAAGTGGTATCATGACCCAATTGATTGGATAGAAGAAATTGAAAAACAAGATAATGATTTTAGTTGGGTTCATCATTTTATTGTAGAGTATGAAGGCAATGATATAGGTTTTTGTCAATACTATGCATGCAAAGATAGTGATGAATGTTGGGAAGGCTACACAGAATTAGGTGGTTCATATAGCATTGATTATATGATTGGAGAAACGGATTATCTTCGTAAAAATTTAGGGAAACAAATAGTAGCAAAATTAATAGAGAAGATAATGCTTCATGATGATGCTGAAAGAATTGTTGTACAACCAGAACAAGAAAATAAAGCATCTTGTGGATTGTTATTGTCTTGTGATTTTGTATTAGATATTGAAAAGAATATTTACGTTAGAACATTATAGATGTGATATAAAGACAAAATAGGGTATCACATTCATAAGAAGTATTGGAGTGCTTATGCTATAACACGTAAGGAGTGGAAAGTGTTATAGTAGGAAATTAAAATTTGAATGATAGGGGTATTTATGTATAAAGCATTATTCTTTGATATAGATGATACAATTTTAGATTATAATAAATGTAGAGAAAGTACATTGAAATTTGCTTGTGCAAAAATGGAGATACCGTACGCTAGGGAATTGCTTGAATACTACATAGAAATAGATGAAGAACTTTGGAGGTTACAAAAGACAGGAAAATATACTGTTGAAGAGGTTATAGAGATTCGTGCTAAGAAAATAGCGAATATGCTAGGTTACTTAGATAAATGGTCTGAGTTTAATATATTGCTTAAAGAAGGCTTAAGTATAGCGGCGAATATAGTGGATGGGGCTGATGACATTTTAAAATATGCCAGTGAGAAGAAATACAAAATATTTGCTACTTCTAATGGAATGCTTAAAATGCAGATAAATAGATTAAAATTAGCAGGTTTAATACAATATTTTGATGATATATATGTTTCAGATGATATTGGATATGAGAAACCAAATGAAATGTTCTTTAGTGAATGCATGAGAAAATCTGGATTTCAAGCAGAGCAAGTTTTGATGATTGGAGATAGTTATTTAGCTGATATAATTGGAGCTTATAAAGTTGGTATTGATTCGTGTTGGCTATGTTTGGGTAAAGAAATAGAGATTGAAAAACCAGTTAATTCATTTAGAATTTCAAAGCTAGAGCAGTTGAAAATGTACTTATAATTTTATAGAAGAGGATATTAAATGATTTTACAATTTGAAAGGATGATTTGAAATGAAATTAGATGGCTTTGATATTTTTGTAGAAGATATGGAAGTAATGATTAAATTTGATAGAGATAGGATCATTTAATCAGAATTTCTCATGATATATAACATCAAGGATGTTTTATATAAAGGCAAAGATAAAAACGCAACGTAGATAGTTCTACTAGAGTCGGTAGGTAGCCCGACCGTACTACTGTAAGTAGTGTAAGTAACCCTCCCTCCTTGGGTCGTCCGTTCTTTGCATATAACAATATTTTAGGAGGGATTGTCATGATTGCAGTATCTGGAAAATTGACAATATGTTTTGAAGAGCCATTTTGGATTGGTGTATTTGAAAAAATCGAAGATGGCAAATTATCAGTTGCTAAAGTAAGATTTGGGGCGGAACCGAAGGATTATGAAGTGTATGATTTTGTCTTAAAGCACTATTATAAATTAAGGTTTAGTCAAGCTGTGGCAACTACTGTAAAAGAGGTTGCTAGAAATCCCAAACGTAGACAAAGGGAAGTTCGTAGGCAGTTGCATGTCAATGAAATAGGAACGAAATCTCAACAGGCACTAAAATTGCAACAAGAACAGATGAAAACTGATAGGAAAACAAAAAGCCGAGAGCAGAAAGAGGCAGAAAATCAGTTGAAATTTGAACTGAAACAGCAAAAGAGAAGAAATAAGCATAAGGGCAGATAATGCCCTTTGCTTATTTTCTGGCTTTCAAAGATTGATAATAGGATAAAGTCAGATACAGAATATGTAATAAATATGGGAAAAGTAGCACTTATAGAACAGATTCTAATAAAGGAATTGAAATTACTTTAAAGTGCATACAATGCAAGATTACAGAAAATATCGTAACTTACCACATACTAGACACCATATAAATGCTTTAGTATAATATTAATTATTATGACTATATTTATATAGTTAAAGAGTGGGAGGTATGGTATGCGTTTAAAAGATGATTCTGTTACTAGTAATATGCAATTAAAGGATGATTTTATTACCAATGATACAATTGATATGAAAGAAAATACATATCAGCAAAATCCATATTCAAGTGATGGCTATTCAAACAAGGACAATGTTAATAAGGACAATGTTAATGAAGATTATCAAATGGAGAATTTTGAAGATAATATTTATGTGACACCAGTAGATAAAGCAAAGGAAATATCATCAGAAGCTAGAAGGAAAGATAACATTATATCAATTATTTTTCTTGTGATACTTGCAGTATGGGGGATATGTTTATATATAACTTATAATAATGGTTCAGTATTGATGTATAGCCTGTTTGGATTGCCGTTTTTAGCCATTGGAATATCGATGATATATGGATTGTTTGAGATGGGGCATAAGCGAGCTGATTTTGGTGTGAATTTGATGTGGACTACTGTGGTGGTATATGTGGGGGCATGTGTAACTATAATTCCTTTATTAATATTCTTTGTACCTTCCTTTAAGAATATGTTTGGAGAAAGAGCATTTGTAAGAGTGGCACTACTTTGTTTTATAATATCTGGAGTTGTACAGTTGTTTGCAGGTTTTTATAAACTTATATATAATAAGCGTTTTTGTACAGTAAAAGCAGAAGCTATATGTGTGAGTAGGGAAGAACATCATAGTACTAAAGGAAGAGTAATAACAACAGAGAATAATAGTGTACATGGAGTAAGACGTAGAGAAAGAGCATATTCAGGAATTTTTAAATACGAATATAACGGTATAGAATATGAAAGTCAAGATGATATGTATTCAAATCAAGATATAGCTGCAGTGGGGCAAAAATATACTATACATATCAATCCTAATAAGCCTGAACAATTTTATCGCTCTACACTTAGAAAAGATGCTATATTATTTGCTATGGGAGTTATGTTCTTATTTATTGGAACTCTTGCATGGGTTGTATATTAATTTTATAAAAATAATTATAGGGATTGAATCTTATCAGTGTAAGATTAAGCCCCTTTTGCTATAATAAGTTTAGTGTGTTATGAAAGGAGTTTTATATTATGAATATTCAACTTAGACGTGAAGAATTAACAGATTATAGAGAAACAGAAAATTTAACAAGGGAAGCATTTTGGAATATTTATTCACCAGGTTGTGATGAACATTACTTGCTTCATGTTATGCGTGATTGTCCAGAATTTGTACAAGAGCTTGATATTGTTGCAATAGATGATAGTAAAATTGTTGGAAATATAGCATATGTAAAAGCAATTATTGAAGGTGATAATGGGAAAATATATGAGGTATTAACGATAGGTCCAATATCAGTTTTACCTGAATATCAAAACAAGAGTATTGGCAAAAAAATGATTGAATATACGAAAAAAATAGCAAGAGAAATGGGATATAGTGCTATTTTATTATGTGGAGATCCTAATTATTATTCAAAACAAGGATTTATTGCTGCTGAGCAGTTAGGTATACGAACAGCCGATAATATGTATGATGTGGCTTTACAAGTTTGTGAACTGTATGAAAATGCATTGTCAGAAGCTAAAGGTCGCTATATTGAAAATATCATATATGAAATTGATGAATTAGAAGCAATGGAGTTTGATAAAGATTTTCCAACAAAAGAAAAACTTAGTGGAACACCATCACAAAAACGATTTGATGAAATTGTAGTTATGCGAAGAAATGCAATATAGCAATAAATTCTTTTGTAGATGGATTTTATATCTTTGCAACTGTGGGTTGACAAAAAAATAAGTGTAAGTGGTAGCTTCGCAACCACAGTTTATGTTATGGTTACACTACTTTTAGAAAGGAGTGTTGTATAATGAATATTGCAGACAGAATACAAAATTTAAGAAAATCAAAAGGGATTTCTCAAGAAGAACTAGCTGACAAAATTGGAGTGTCACGTCAAGCTGTATCGAAATGGGAAAGTGAGCAAAGCATACCTGATATTGACAAGATAATCATCATGAGTAATTTATTTGATGTTACCACAGACTATATTTTAAAGGGAATAGAAAATGAAAACCAAGCAGTTGAAGATCCTGTGGACGCAAGCATATTTACAATTGTAGGTACGGTTTTTAATTTTATTGGATTGGTTGTATCATGGGCAGTATGGTATGAAGAACAAGAGCTTATGGCTCTTGCCATAGGATTGATTATTATGGCAGTGGGATGCATGGTTTTTGGTATTGGTCAAGTCAGTTCGACGCAAAATGTTTACAAGGCAAGACGAAATTTTTTGACTATAAATATTTGGCTTTTAACATTTATCCCTCTTTCTGCTATTTATAATATGTTATTTTCACGAATCATGGCTCCGTATCCATTGCTTGTAAATCCATTGATTGCATTTTCTATGTTTTGGATTGTGTATATAGCAGTGTGTTTGGTAGTTGTTTTCATACAATTAAAATTAGGAAGAAAAAAATAATGTTGTAATAAATATCCCTAATAATAAAAGTTGCTTAACATTGTTGAGCAACTTTTATTATTACTATATTTGTTGATAAGTGATTTGTGGTGGAGTAAACTATATACTATCGTAGAAAAATATGGGAAAGTAGTATAGTATTATTATAAGAAGTGTTATAAACCATTTAAAAATATCAAAAAAAGCAGATGTCAGATTTATTAGGTATTAAAGCTGTACTAGTTGTGATTATATTTCAGATGCTAGCATTTCTATTATTGTTTTTTGATGTAGTTAGACAAAAAAGAATTTAAATTACAAGTGATGAGAGGGTAGTATGGAAGCATATATAAATTATTCAAATATAATACAACTAGTTGAAAAGAAACTTAATATTGAGAGGAATTAAATTAGATAATTTGGATTTTCTAATAGAAACTAGTGTGGAGGATTAATAAGTTAGAGGATATAACTTTTATAACAACCCTTGATAATTTAAAGAGTATTAGGCTGACAGATTTAACGAATATTAAAACATTTCCTAATACAAATTGTAATAAATCTATGGAATGTATTTATATAGAAAAAGCAATAATGTGTATTAAATAAAACAAGATGAGGAAAATAATTATTTCCCTCATCTTGTTTTTCGTATCTTAGTGAGAGATGGCGTACGGCCCGGAACAAAGACGCCAAGATGTTCTTAAAAAAGCATTGATTTTCTTGTCACTAAATGTTAATATATAACATATTTTGTAAAAAAGATTAAGGCGAAAATAGGAGGAGAAATTTAATGAAAGAATATTCTAGTGAATGGATGCATGTAAGGGACCTATCAATGCAGAAAGCATATTGGCTGGAACTGTTTTCGGATGAAATACCAGTACTGGATATGGAAACAGATTTTCCAAGAACACAAATGCGGGATTTCTCAGTTGATTTTATAAAAACGTCATTTGACAAAGAGTTGGTGGGTAAAATCATAAAATTGGCTAATGATATAGAAGGAACAGAATTTATGGTGTTGCTGGCAGCACTAATGATTGTTTTGGGTAAATACAGCCGTCAGGAAGACATTATAATAGGAACCCCTATTAGATGTAGTACTCATAGAGATATGGAAAAAATATCAGATATGTTTGTTAATACCATTGCCCTTCGTGGATGTCCCGAAGCAGGCAAGTCAGGTATTGCATTTCTTCGAGAAATCAAGCAGGTTTGCATGGATGCCTATGCAAATAAGGAATACCCTTTTGAGGAGCTTGTGGAGGAGTTGGAAACGCAGAGAGATAATAATAGGAATCCGTTCTTTGATATTATGTTGGCATTTGAAAGTAATGAGATGCTGAACTTGAGAGGAAAAGAGGGAGAATCTGATCTTGAAATAGATGTTATTTCAGTTAAAGATACTTATGATGTGAAAATTATGTACAAAACGGAGCTGTATAGTGGGGATACTATAGAACGGTTCATACAGCATTTTAAAGCTGTTCTTGACGAGCTGACAGAGCATGGGGATAAGAATATCAGTGAAATAAAAACTGCCACCCCGAAAGAAGAAAAGCAGATACTAGATAAATTTAATGATGAATACAGACAACTCACTAATGCAGATACTATTTTGGAACTATTTGAGGAACAAGTAGCAAAAGCACCAAATTTAACAGCAGTTGTTTATAAAAATACTTATCTGACTTATGGAATATTAAATAGCAGAGCCAATCAGGTAGCACATGCTTTAAGGAGAGCAGAAGTGGGGGTTGGTGATTTTGTAGCAATCATAGCAGAAAAAAGTTTGGAAATGTTAATAGGTATTTATGGCATTTTAAAAAGTGGAGCTGCATATGTACCAATGGATCCTGCATATCCAAAGGACAGGCTTAATTATATGATAGATGACTGCAAACCGAAAGCATTAGTAATTTATTTAAAAAATCAGGAAAATTCAGAATATCAGGAATCACTTAGTATGCTTCAGAAAATGAATAATACTTTAATTATTGATTTGAATAATAATGAAATCCAATCAGAAGAAGAAAAAAATCCAGACAGGGTGAATAGAGGTAGTGATGTAGCATATGTTATTTATACTTCAGGCACTACAGGAAATCCCAAAGGTGTATTAATACAGCATAAGAGTCTGGTTAATTTATCAGTGTCTTTTGGAAGAGCATATGAATTGACAGATAAGGATTTAATTTTACAGTTTGCAAGCTTCAGTTTTGACCAATCAGTCAGTGATATATTTACCGTAATTTCTTCAGGAAGTGGGGTATGTATGATTCCTGAGGAATATAGGAGGGATCCAGAACAACTAAAATCTTATGTAAACAAAACAGGGGTTACAGTATTAGCATTAACACCAGCATATATGAATATGCTTGAACCAGACAGCATGCCATCTGTACGGTTAATCGATGTGGGAGGGGAAGCTCCTAATTTAGAGGTTTTAAAGCAATGGATTATATGTGGAAAAAAAGTAATGAATGCTTATGGACCAACAGAGGCTACTGTGAATGCAACATATTGTTTTATATCAAAAGACACGAAGGTTCTGACAATCGGAAAGCCTATGGATAATTTAAATGTCTTTATCATGGATGGTGAGAACCTGTGTGGAATTGGTGTACCGGGAGAACTTTGCATATCAGGAATTGGTTTAGCAAAAGGTTATTTAAATAAACCGGAACTGACAAAGGAGAAATTTATCTGCAATCCATATGGTAAAGGAAAGATGTATAAAACAGGAGACTTGGCAAGATGGATGCCTGATGGAACAATTGACTTTCTTGGAAGAATGGATGACCAGGTGAAAATCAGGGGATATAGAATTGAAATTGGGGAAATCGTGTCAGTTATACAAAGTCTTGATTTTATTACAGATTGTGTAGTTTTGGCTAAGAAAGATACGAAAGGTGAGTTATCATTGCATGGATATATAGTGGGAGAAAAAATTATTGATCTTAATAAATTAAAAAGGATAATTGCAGAAAAATTACCTGATTATATGATTCCTCAATATATGATTCAAATTGAAAAAATACCTGTTAACAAAAATGGTAAGGTAGATAAGAAAGTACTTACTGAAATTAATGTTTTAGAAAAGAAACGAGAAATAGTACAGCCTAATAATAATTTTGAAATACTCTTATGGGATATTATTTCTTCTATTATTCATTCAAATGATATTAGTATTAAGGACTATTTGTTTGAATTAGGAATTAACTCTATTAATTTATTACAAATACTTTCTGAAATCAGAAATTATAATTTGGAAATAGGATTAAATGATTTAAAAGATAAAAGTATAGAACAAATTGCCCAAAAACTTAAAAGCAAAAATCCATTTTATCAATATGTTAAAGAAAAAAAGGATACTGGACTTGTTGTTATTAAAAGCAACCATGGTGATATGGGGAAGAAGCCAATATCTGAAAGTCCGCTTTATCAACATTTGTCAGAATACAATAGAAATATAAAAAATTCTAAAATAATTAAAAAATATAAAATGTTAAATATACACAGATGTTTAGAACATATGAATGTGATACCGATGCAGGATGCTTATATATTAATTGAAGGAGAAACTAAAAAAGAGAATATTATGTTTTTTATAAGGCAGCTAATTAAAGAACAGGCTATATTTAGAACAGGATATTTTCCAGAAGAAGAAAGGTTTGTAGAATATAGTAGGGATGATATTGAAAACTGGTATATACCTTATTTAAACGAGTCAGATTATAAGGAGTGGGAAGATTGCCTGTATAGCTTATTCCATCAATCTGAATTATACATAGGGAATGCATTGCTTTCAAAAATACTAATTTTTAAAATATCTAAAGCAAAACATCTTATTTTGCTATTTGTACATCATCATATTTGGGATGCTACATCCGAGGAACAGTTTATGAATATGGCATCTAATTATTTTGAAAAAGGAATGCTTGCGGTAACACCTAAAATGCAATATTTTGATTACGTAGAAAATATTTTAAATTGTAGTTCTCCTAAATGGTATGATAGTAAAGAAAATATTTTAAAAATACATAAGACAACAATGAAAAAGATAGAAGAATACCAGAAAGTAACACATTTATTTTTAGTAAAAAAGCGACACCAAATCATGCCATATGATAATGATATGTTAAAGCAAACTGTCTGGGATGTTCTTTATAAGTTTAAATTATTATCTGAATTGAATGACGTTATAAAGATAGCATTTAAACTTACGTATAACGGAAGAAACGAAGATACAATTAATGTATTAGGTATGTTTCTTGATCATATCCCAATGTTGTTTAACGGAGACAAATATGCAGATATAACAGGATGGGAGAAGTTAGAAAATAAGCAAGAAGGATTATATTTAGAAGATATGCCTTTTAATGAAGATTTATTTAAGCAGATAGAAGTAAATTGTCAGATAAGTAACGATATGGATGATCAATATAATAATTCACCAGAATTTGTACAAATAATTGATCCTTTAGATATATGGGATATAAATATAGCAATATACGTTACTTTAACCTCAAAATACGTAACTATTTCTATGCCTGTTTATCATAATGATAATGTGGATAGTAATGAAATTGTAGAAAAAGCTAAAAAGGTATTTGAGATACAATAAATTGTAACATTTCTTTGGAGGTGAAAATGAAACCATATTTATACATATGTAAAATTAGAATACAAAAGGCTCTGGCATATAAATTTGATGTATTTGCTAATATTATATTACAGTGTATTGTTATGTTTGCGGCATCTTTCTTCTGGAGAGCATTATATGAAGGAAAGGAATATGTACAAGGCGTAAAAATGGAAGATATGCTTACTTACACTGTAATTTCATCTTTGATGGCAATATTTTTTACCACCTGTGTTGAAGATAGGGTGATAGATAGTATAATAGATGGTATTGTTGCTACGGATATGATGAAACCGATAAATTTATATGGAATGTATTTTGCTGAGGATTTTGGAAATGTTATATCCTTAATGTTTCAAAATGGGCTACCTATATTTTTGATTGCCTGTGTATTTATAAAAATACCAAATCCTCCTAATGCATTATGTTTTTTTGCATTTTTGATAAGCCTTATTTTAGGATTTTTAATAAATTGGATGTTTGCTGCTATTTTCTCTATGTGGGCATTTTCTGCTATCAGTATGAAGCCTATGGTGCATTTAAAAAGGCATATTGTTCGCTTGTTATCTGGAAGTATTGTACCAATGTGGTTTTTTCCAGAATGGATGCAAAGTATATTAAATGTTTTGCCTTTTAAATATATGTACCAATTGCCCTTAAGTATTTATATTGGGAAAATAAGCATAGGAGAGGTAGGAAAAGAGTTATTGATTCAGACATGCTGGATTTTTATATTAATTATAATTTTTGTCTTTTTAGAAAAAAAGATGACAAAAAAAGTAATGATTCAAGGGGGGTAAGTATGGAAAGTAATATCAGGCAGTATCGAAAAGTTACAATTCAGTATTTCAAAATAAGTATTATGTCAACATTGGAATACCCTGTCAATATATTAGGTTGGCTGTTATCCAATCCGATTCAGTTTATTATAGGATTTGCAATCATTCAGTTTGTGGTATCAGAGTTTGGGGCAATCAACGGATGGCAGTATGAACAATTAGCATTTCTTTATGGAATAGCTGTTATATCCCATGCATTTTCCATGATGTTTTTCTTTCAGGCATGGATTTTAGGAGAAAATATAGTATATGGCGAATTTGATAAGTTTTTAATACGTCCTATGAGTGTATTGTATCAATTTTTATTTTGTAATTTTAATTTAATTGGTATTACCGATTTGATACCAGGTCTATGCGTATTTATATATGGAAGTGTAAAGGTAGGATTTCAATGGTCATTTATGAATATATGTTGCTTGTTAAGTACAATAATAGGAGCAACATTAATTCGCGGCGGTATTTATTTAATGTTAGGAACATTATCATTTTGGTTAAAGGGTGTTGAAGATTTTGGAAGCTTGACACAAGAGTTGTTTGATAAAACCACAATGTATCCATTATCAATGTATCCAAAAGCATTACAATTTTTATTTACATTTATTATTCCTATTGGTTGGGTAAGCTATTATCCTGCTGGAGCACTTTTGGATATAGATACAGGATTTAATCTACCATTTCAACTTTCATGGATGACTTTAATTGTTGGAATTATAGTTATTATAATAGCCTGCAAGTTTTTTAATTATGGACTTAAGCATTATGAAAGTGCAGGGCATTAAATAATATTTACATATATGCAGACAGTAATTAGGAGGATGAAAAAATGGCGGTAATAGAAGTAAATCATCTTGTAAAAGAATATAAGGTGATGAAAAAGGATAAAGGTCTGTCAGGTTCTATTAAAAATTTATTTTTTGAAAAAAAGAAAATTATAAGAGCTGTAGATGATATTAGCTTTAAAATAGAAAGAGGGGAAATTGTGGCATATATAGGGCCAAATGGTGCAGGAAAAAGCACAACGGTTAAAATGATGTCAGGAATTCTTGCACCTACAGATGGGGAAATTAGAATTAAAGGAAAGGATCCTCAAAAGAACCGCAAAGAGGTAGTTATGGATTTAGGTGTAGTGTTTGGGCAAAGAACTCAGCTTAATTGGGACTTACGTTTAGGGGAAAGTTTTGAACTATTAAAATATATTTATAAAATTGATGAAAAAAAATACAAAGATAATTTTGAAGAATTAGATGAGATTCTTAACATAAGTAAAATTATTGATACTCCTGTACGCCAACTCTCGCTAGGACAGAGGATGCGTGGTGATTTAGCAGCCGCTATGCTGCATTCTCCATCTGTTTTATTTTTGGATGAACCGACCATTGGACTTGATGTAGATGGAAAATATGCAATTAGAAAATTTATTAAAGAAATTAATGAGAAAAGAAGTACTACTATTATTCTTACAACACATGATCTTGGAGATATTCAGGAGTTATGTAAAAGACTTATCATTATAAATAATGGAAAGCTAGTGGAAGATGGTTCACTGGAAGATTTAATAGATAAAATTGCACCATATAAATATTTAATAGTGGATTTTTTTAATGATCAGGTAATAGAACATCCTAAAGCAGATATTGTATCTAAGGAAGGAAACAGGGCTGTATATAGATTTTGTAAAACAGATATTACAGCAGCAAAGTTAATTGGTGATATTACGCAGAATACTAAAATTCAGGATGTGAAAATTGAGGAATCTAAGATAGATGATATTATCAGAGTAGCATATCAGTAGTGAATAGGAGCTACATTACTAATAGTTGCAGGAATAGATGTAATTATAAAATATTTAATTTAATAATAAGATACATGATTATGTGGAGGAAAATAAGATAATTATTTTTCTCCTTTTTGTGATATACTTTATAAGATGTTATTATAAATTCTTATTTAAGAAGTGAGACAAATATGAAAAAGTTAATAATCGGAATATTAGCTCATGTAGATTCGGGCAAGACAACTTTATCAGAGGGAATGCTATATACTAGTGGTAGTATTAGAAAAATGGGAAGAGTAGATAATGGAGATGCTTTTCTAGACACTAATCAGTTGGAAAAAGCAAGAGGTATTACTATCTTTTCAAAACAGGCAATTATGAAGTTAGAAGATACAGAAATAACTTTATTAGATACTCCTGGACATGTGGATTTTTCAGCAGAGATGGAGAGGACGCTACAGGTTATAGATTATGCTATATTAGTAATAAATGGAGCAGATGGAGTACAAGCGCATACTGTTACCTTATGGAGATTACTAACAAGATATAGAATACCAGCATTTATATTTATTAATAAAATGGATCAAGTGGGAATTAATAAGGATGAGCTACTAATAGAATTAAAGAATAAATTGGATGAGAGATTTGTAGATTTCACTAACACAGATAGTGAAGTGTTTTATGAAAACGTGGCAATGTGTGATGAAAATTCTTTAAATATATATTTAGAAAATAATAGATTGGAAGATAATCATATTGTTAAATTAATTAATAGTAGAAAAGTATTTCCGTGTTATTTTGGTTCAGCATTAAAACTAAAAGGAATAGATGAATTATTACAGGGAATAGAAACATATACATTAGATAAGATGTATCCTAGTGAGTTTGGAGCGAAGATATATAAAATAGCAAGGGATGAACAAGGGAATAGACTTACTTATATGAAGGTAACTGGAGGAAGTCTTAGGATAAAAGATTTACTTAAAGATGAAAAAGATACTTGGGAAGAGAAAGTAAATCAAATTCGTATTTATTCAGGTGAAAAGTATGATATTAGAAATGAGGTGCAAGCAGGAGAGGTTTGCGCAGTAACAGGACTTAGTAAAACATATTCAGGTCAAGGATTAGGTATAGAATTAGCTTCTGAGATACCAATGTTAGAACCTGTACTTACTTATGGAATATGTTTACCTAATGATGTAGATGTAGCAATTATATTATCTAAATTAAAGCAATTAGAGGAAGAAGAGCCAGCTCTTCATATTGTATGGAATTCCATTACAAATGAAATACAAGCACAGATTATGGGACAGGTTCAGATTGAAATATTACAAAGTCTTATCAGAGAAAGATTTGGTATTGATGTAACCTTTGATACAGGAAAGATTGTTTACAAAGAGACAATAAGCAATATTGTAGAAGGTGTAGGTCATTTTGAGCCATTAAAACATTATGCAGAAGTCCATGTATTATTAGAATCAGGTGAAGCTGGAAGTGGATTACGGTTTTGTACAGATTGTACAGAAGATATATTGGATAAGAATTGGCAGAATCTAATACTTACTCATATGAAAGAAAAAGAGCATCTTGGAGTATTAACAGGAGCACCAATTACAGATATGAAGATTACATTAGTATCAGGTAAAGCCCATAGTAAACATACAGAGGGTGGAGACTTTAGGCAGGCTACTTATCGTGGAATTAGACAAGGTCTTATGGAAGCAGAGTCTATACTATTAGAACCATATTATGAGTATACATTAGAAGTACCACAGGAAATGGTTGGTAGAGCCATGACAGATATTGATAGAATGTATGGAACCTTTGAGATTGCTAAGGCAGATGAAGATTGCAATGTACTTACAGGAAATGTGCCCGTTATTTGTATGCAGGATTATCAAAAAGAAGTAATTTCTTATACTAAGGGACAGGGGAGGCTTACATGTAATCTGTTGGGATATTTACCATGCCATAATGCTGAAGAGGTTATTACGAAGATAGGATATATTGCTACACGAGACATAGATAATCCAGTAGGTTCTGTATTCTGTGCTCATGGATCTGGGTATAATGTTGAATGGGACAAAGTAAAAGAATATATGCATGTTGAAAGTGTGTTACAAAAGGACAGAGAACATGAAGATGTATATGAAAGTAATATTAATATTAGTTCAGAACTTTGGATTGGAGAAGATGAGGTAGAAGCTATTCTTTCAAGAACCTTTGACGCTAATCGCCGAAAAGATGATTACGATAGAAAAAGAGCTATGAAGACAAAAATAAGAGACAGTGTAACATCTTATTCAAGTAATAAGATATATAAAGCAGAAAAGCCAAAAGAAAAATACTTGTTAATAGATGGTTATAATATTATCTATGCATGGGATGAACTTAAGGAATTAGCAAAGGATAATCTAGATGGTGCAAGGGGTAAACTACTAGATATATTATGTGCCTATCAAGCAATTAAAGGAGTTAATATAATTGCAGTATTTGATGCATATAAAGTAAAAGGGCAGGATACTACTTATATGGACTATCAAAATATTAATGTTGTATATACTAAGGAAGCGGAGACTGCTGATCAATATATTGAAAAATTTGCTCACTCTAATAACGAAAAATATAGCATTACTGTTGCTACTTCTGATGGAATGGAGCAATTAATTATTCGTGGAGCTGGTTGCAATATAATGTCAGCTAGAGAATTGAAATTAGAGATAGATAGAGAACAAAAAGAATTTGCTGATAACTATTTAGATAAGAAACAAGATGATTTTGATAAAGGCAATGATATATTTTAAAAATTAGAGGTTAGGTATGAACATAATATATTACATTATAAGCTTAATATGGTTAGAAGTCACATTTCATATAGGTATTTATGGAAAGATAGATAAAATGATTTTGTTTCCAATTATTTTTTCAGTTCCATTATCCTTATTTTTAAGTGGTTTAACAGATTTGTTTAAGGAAAAAATAAATATATGCTTACAGATTATAATATTATTTTTTGTAAGTATATTTTTCAGCGCGCAAATAGTATACCATGAGGTATTTGGTACATTTCTAGTAATAAAATCTATTACAAATGGAGCAGGACAGGCAGCAGATTTCGGTAACACTATTATGACAGCCATTTTGGGAAATTGGTTAATAATATTGTGTATGTTTATGCCATTTATAATTAGAATAGTTATTCTTATATTAAGTAGGAAAATAGATAAACTTAAATATAGAAAACTAGGTTATAGAAAAGATTTAGTTGTATTAGGAATAAGTATTGTTGCAGTTATAGCAACAAAATTAAGTCTTAATATATATGGATATGCACCTTACTCACCATATGAAATATACTATAGTCCTAATGTTATGGAACAGTCTATGAATAAACTTGGTGTTGTTACTACAGCATATAAGGATATTAAGCAAACCATATATAACAAATTAGGAATAAAGTATGAATATACAAATAAATTAGAAGTTGAAGATATAACAGAGGACATTACTACAGAAGTTATAGGTAGTGAAGATAGTAATGAATTAGAAGATGCAATAACATATGATCCAAATATTATAGATATTGATTTTGATAGCCTAATTAAAAGTAATGATAAATTATCAGATGTACATACTTATTTTTCAAATGTTACACCAACATATAAAAACGAATATACAGGAATGTTTGAAGGTTATAATCTAATATTTATAACAGCAGAAAGTTTTTCAGGATATTTAATAGATAAAGAAATTACACCAACATTATATAAAATGTATAATGAGGGATTTAAGTTTAATAACTTTTATAATCCGTCTTGGTATTTAAGTACTATTGACGGAGAGTATGTTAATCTACTGGGTCAGATTCCAGTTGATGGAGATTGGAGTTTTCAACATGCAAGTGAGAACTGGAATACATTTGCACTTGGAAATCAACTTAACCGATTGGGATATAACAGTTATGCTTATCATAATCATAATGCTCATTACTATGATAGAACCATATTGCATCCTAGTCTTGGATATGAATTTAAAGCTGTTGATTCAGGACTTGTAATGAAATCAAAATGGCCAGAATCAGACGTTGAATTAGTAGAGATAACCTATGATGAGTATATGGATAAAGAACCATTTAATGCTTATTACATAACTATGAGTGGTCATCTTCCTTATAATTATGAATACAACTCAATGTGCCTAAAGCATAGAGATGAAGTGACGGATTTAAATTATGAATCAGAAGATGTAAAAGCATATATAGCAGCTAATATTGAATTTGAAAACTCAGTTAAGCTACTAATTGAGAAAGCTGATGAGGCAGGGGTATTAGATAACACTTTGTTTGTAATAGTACCGGACCATTACCCATATGATTTGAAAGATGGAGCCTTTGATGAATTAGCAGGCAGTAGTGTTGAAAAAGATAAATTTGAAATATATAGAAGTAATATGCTTATATGGAGTCCTTCTATGAATAGTAGTGTAGAGGTAGATAAATATTGTTCAAGTCTAGATATATTACCAACCATATCTAATCTTATGGGAATAGAGTATGACTCAAGGTTGCTTGCAGGAAGAGATATAATGTCCACAAGTGAATCTTTAGTTATGTTAAAAGATAGAAGTTTTATTACAGATAAGATTAAATATGATGCCATAACTGGAGATATAGAATATATAACTGATGAAGAAGTTTCAGGTTCTTATGTAAGTAGAAAGGTTATAGAAGTAAATAATAGATTTTATTATTCTTCACAAATATTAGATAGTGATTATTTTAATAAATTACATTTAAACTAATAACATATTACAGATTTACAAAATTATAGATAAAAGAAACGGTATGATTTCCTAGTTAAGAAATCATACCGTTATTAATTATACAAATGTTAGGCCAGCGTCTTCGTCGTTACCATCACCAATTCTAAATGATTTATTAGAATTATCTTCAATTTCTCCAAAAAATAAATCCTCATCAAGCTCGTCTATTGTAGGTATAGTAGTTGAATCTTGGTGGTCATCTTCAGTGATTGTATTAACATCATCTTGTTCTTCAGTTACTGTATCTTCTAGAGTATCAAGTTCTATTATGCTTTCTGTTACTACATGTTCTTCAACTTCATCAACAGAAACATCTTCAAACTCATCAACTTTATCGGTTAAAAGAGTAGTATCTTCAATATCTTCGATTTCTTGCTCATCTTGTGCTAAAACAGTAGTATCTTCTGTATCTTCATCTAACATAGAAGAAGTAAGAACAGTAGTTGCATCATCATCCGTATCTTCTATAGAATCTTCGCCAGTTTCCATAGGAACTTCGGTAGCTTCTTTTAATGCTGTTTGCAAATTATATATTCTAAGCATATTATCATGATTTTGTTTAACTAATTGTTCATTATTGTTAGCTAGTCGATTAATTCTTTCAAGAGCTTCTTGATAAGCAACTTCTACTTCGTATAGATAATGATATACTTCAACTTTGTTAAGACCAATAATACTAGCTTTAAATTTAGTGTCGTGGATATTTGGATTTATTGACATAATAAGTTCTCCTTTGTGTGTGGGTATTAATATAATAATATTTTAATATATAATTGTTAAGAATACAAATACAATTAGCATAAAAACAAGAGAAAATAAGACTGCTTTTTGTGCAATATGGCTAAATAAAAAAAGAGAATATAGACTGATAAAGATAATATAAGCATAAGTACTATAAGCTATTGGCTATAATAACTAATTTTGATTCTTACAGAATTCAATAAATTTCTTTGTTGCATTTGGTGTATATTTATCATTGGAATACACAAAGCCTATAGTACGTTTTCTAATTGGTTCTGAAAGAGGAATCTCTATTATATTATTACTTTTCAAATCATTCTCAACAAATTGCTTTACAACGCAAGCAACTCCTAAACCAATATTTGCAAAGTCTATTAGTAAATCCATGTTATTAATTTCTAATAATTGATTAGGATGTATGTCGTTATTTTTAAAATGTTCATC
>JAVBUL010000075.1:0-4647 GCA_031555415.1 Lachnospiraceae bacterium
ATATTGTTTTTGATAAAAAAGAATAATTCATCTAAATTTTTTCTCCTTTTTGTTGTTTTAACAACATACTTTATGTGAAAATAATATTATAATTACATCAGAAAGTCAATAAGAATGATAGGAGAAAAGTATAATGGTAAGAAAAATTATAGAAATCAATGAAGAAAAATGTAATGGTTGTGGTCTTTGTGCAAGTGCATGCCACGAAGGAGCAATAGGAATGGTAGATGGAAAAGCAAAATTGCTTAGAGATGATTATTGTGACGGGTTGGGAGACTGTCTTCCGGCATGTCCTACAGAAGCAATTTCATTTGTAGAGAGAGAAGCTGCAGCTTATGATGAGGAAGCAGTACTTCGTAATAAACAAAAGAAAGAAGATAAGCCATTACCATGCGGATGTCCTGGTACACAATCTAAGCAGTTTAGCAGAGAAAGTAGTGTGGATCCAGTGCAAAGAGAAGCTTTAGAATCACAACTTAGACAATGGCCTGTGCAGATTAAACTAGTTCCTGTAAATGCGCCTTATTTTGAAGGGGCTAACCTTTTAATAGCTGCGGATTGTACAGCATATGCATATGCTAATTTCCATCAAGAATTTATACGTGGAAAAATCACTTTAATAGGATGCCCTAAATTAGATGAAGGTGATTATACAGATAAGTTAACAGATATTATTAGTAGTAATAATATTAAAGGAATAACGGTAGTTCGTATGGAAGTTCCATGCTGTGGGGGAATCGAGCATGCAGCAGTAACAGCACTTAAGAATAGTGGAAAATTTATTCCATGGCAGGTGGTTACTATTTCTACAGATGGAAAAATTTTAGATTAGAGATTTTTGACGGGCGTCACTTAACGGTGGCGCTTTTCTTTTTTTATAAAAATTTGTAAGGTAGAAGAGTACTTGTAAATCTGGTATTATATAGACTTGATAAAATAGATAAGTAAGTGGATTTAAAGTGAAAAAGGTTATATCGCTTTTGTTATTTTTATTGTATAATAAAACCAACAGATTGGTTTAAAAAGAATAGTTTTTGTGAATAACGAGGAGGTACTTATGAAGAAGAAGATTATAGCAATACCAATAGTATGTGTATCAATTATATTAGGAGCTTGTGGTAGTAAAGTCAATAGTATTGATACTGAAAAGGATAGTAATATAGCAAAAATAGTTCAATTTGCAAATGGTGAAAAGGACACAAGTGTAGAAAAAGAAACGGAAAAAGTAACAGAAAAAGAAAAAGTAACACTTAAAGTGGCAGATAAGGTAACAGAAAAAGCAACGGAAAAAGCAACGGAAAAATCAACCGAAAAAGCAACGGAAAAACCAACCGAAAAACCAACACAAAAACCAACCGAAAAAGCAACACAACAAGCAACTATAAATGACAATCAATCAAATTTAACTATTGGGCAGAAGAATGCTTTAGCAACAGCTAAATCATATTTAAGCTTTATGGCGTTTTCATATCAGGGATTGATTGAACAATTGGAATATGAAAAGTACACACATGATGAAGCGGTATATGGAGCAAATAATTGTGGAGCGAATTGGAAAGAACAAGCCAAAAAATCAGCAAAGTCATATTTAGAGTTTTCAGCATTTTCGTATCAGGGGTTAATAGAACAACTGGAATATGAAAAGTATACACATGATGAAGCTGTATATGGAGTAGATAATTGTGGAGCGAACTGGAATGAACAGGCAGCAAAATCGGCGAAGTCATATTTGGATTTGATGTCATTTTCACGTGAGGGATTAATACAGCAACTTGAGTATGAAGGATTTACGCATGAACAAGCTGTATATGGTGTTAGTGCTAATGGGTATTAGAAAGAGGAAGATTTGAAAGAAAATATAATTAAACTATTGGAATTAATGAATGGGGGAAATATAGTAGGATCGCCAGAAGAAATTGTAGGTGGTTTATTACATAAGTTATATAAGGTTAAAACAAATAAAGGGGAATTTGCAGTTAAAATTTTAAATCCAGCAATTATGAAAAGAGAAAATGTTTTAAAAAACATGATATTCTCTGAAAAAATATCAGGTCTATTTCAGGATGAGATTCCTGTAGTATCGGCCTTGGAAAATGATGGTACAAAAGTTCATCTGGTTGGAGAACAATACTTTATGATATTTAATTGGGTTGATGCAAAATCTGTTTATCCTCCTAATATTGATATAAGACATTGTCGTGAAATCGGTACTATACTGGGTAAAATGCATGCTTTAAATATTAATATTCCAGAGTTGGAAAAAGATGAAATTAGTAATAAGTCTGTTGATTGGAATATTTACCTTGATAGTGCAAAAGAACAGAGAGCTTTATGGGTTGACAAATATGAACATGTGGTGGAAAATCTTATTTGTTGGAGTAAGTCAGTATTAGATGCAAAGACCTTATTATCAAGTGAAATGGTGATTAGCCATAGAGATTTGGATCCTAAGAATGTATTGTGGCAGGGGTATAATCCTTATGTAATAGATTGGGAGGTAGCAGGCTATGTTAATCCTTATCAGGAATTACTTGAGGTATTAAATTATTGGTCAGATGATGGAAATGGTGGATTGAATAGGGATAATTTTAATGCAGTTATATGCGAATATAAGAAACATATGTGTCTTGATAATGTAAACTGGGAAGCCGTGCTTGCCAGCGGATATGATGGAATGCTTGGATGGTTAGAATATAATATTAAGAGAGCATTAGGAATAGAAGCCAGTAATGAAGATGAAAGGAAATTAGGAGAGCAACAGGTATTTGGAACAATAAATGAACTTAAACGGTATAATTTAAAGATTGGAATGATAATCTCGTGGTTAAGGGTGGATATGAAAAGTTATCAGTAAACAATAAAGAATATGAATGTATATACTATATTGATTATGAATGTAATGATTATATGGATGAGTGGAATTTTGAGAATTGGGGAATAAAATACTGGTCTAAAACTAAAGAGTTTTTACAATATGTTGAAGAACATTCGTAAAATAAAAATCCTAGTGAGTTTTCGCTAGGATTTTTATTGACAAATTTTAAATATTAATAGATAATGTTAATTAGAAAGCTAATTTATGATTGAAGTAATGATTTATTTTTTCATGCTTACAGTAAAGCCATAAAAGGAGAGTTAGTTATAATGCAGGAAAAATTATTTTTAGCACTATTAGAAGCATCATCAGCTCATGCGGAGCGAAGCAGGCTAATGTTTCAAAAGTTCGATCTTACAGAAGGTCAGCCTAAAATTTTGTATATACTTAAAAGAGGAGACGGATTTGTTCAAAAAGAACTAGCAGTTATATGTGGTATAAAACAATCAACCTTAACTGTTTTACTTGAAAAATTAGAGAAAAAAAAGTATATAAGAAAAGAAGTCAGCCATGTATCTGGCGGTAAAAGAGCATTTAGAATATATTTAACTGATGAAGGAAAACAGATGGCTGAAAATATAGAAAATATAGTAGAAGAGTTGGAAACAGAAAGCTTTAAAGGACTTGATAATAAAGAAAGAAAGATGCTTTTGAAGCTACTAGGTAAGGTATCTAAGAATCTTTTAAAATAAATGGAGGAAGAATTAAAATGGCAATTATAGAAAAAAACATATGTATTAAGCATCATGGAAGAGAAGTATTTGGTACAGCTTATTTACCTGAGGAGTCATCAGAATATCCCCTAGTTATTTTTAGCCATGGATACAATGGTTCAGGTACTGATTTTAGGGACTCTGCTATGGAATTGGTACACAATGGAATCGGAGCCGTAAGTTATGATTTTTGCGGTGGGTCTGTGAATCAAAAAAATAATTTTGAAACTACACAGATGACTATTTTTACAGAGAAAGAGGATTTAAATGCTGTTTTAGATGAAGTAAGAGAATGGGAAATGATTGACAAAGATAATATATTTGCGTTTGGAGGCAGTCAAGGTGGTTTAGTAACTTCCTTGGTGGCTGAGGAGAGAATGAACCAAATACGTGGAATGATTCTACTTTTTCCAGCATTATGTATTCCAGATAATTGGAGAGATAGATTTCCGCGAATTGAGGATATTCCGAATGAATTGGATTTATGGGGAATGAAAATAGGAAAGGTATTTTTTGAGAGTATTCGTGATTTTTATGTTTTCGATCATATTGGGAAATACCCTAATAAGGTTTTATTAATGCAAGGGGATAAGGATGTTATAGTGGCAATGAATTATGCTAAAAAGGCTAAGGAGATTTATTCAGATATTCAAATGGAAGTTTTTGAGGGTGAAGGACATGGATTTTCACCAGATGGCAATAAAAAAATGACAGAAATGCTGATAGCATTTATAAATCAATGTTTAATTTAAGGAGTAGTATGACTGTTGAAGAATTATGTTTAAAAATTAATTTACAGGAAGAAATACAAAAAGAAGTACTAAAATTTATAGATAGTTTTGATTTTGAAATAATAAAATCATACTTAGATAATCTAAAAATAAGAGAGTGTGAAGAGTTAGCAAGATTTAGCATAAAAGAAAAATTGGGAGAAGATGAAAGACAAATAAAGATGTTATCGTGTATGTTTATATGTGCTGTTGAAGCATACGATTATTATATTCAAAAGGGTATAAGTGAAAATATATACATTGATACTATGAAATGTTTCACAAGATT
>JAVBUL010000196.1:0-16055 GCA_031555415.1 Lachnospiraceae bacterium
TTATTGAAATTATGCTATTAGGACAAAATGTAAATTCTTACGGTAAGAATCTTGAAGATGGGATAACATTTGCACAGCTTTTAGAGCGTGTTGAAGAAATAGAAGGTCTTAAGAGAATTAGGTTTATGACATCTCATCCAAAGGATTTATCAGATGAGTTAATAGAGGTTATGAAAAAGTCTAAGAAAATTTGTAAACAGCTTCATTTACCGGTTCAGGCAGGAAGCAGTAATATTTTAAAGATAATGAATCGACATTATGATAAAGAACAGTATTTAACACTCGTGGATAAAATAAAAACAGCTATACCAGATATATCTATTTCAACAGATTTTATTGTTGGTTTCCCGGGTGAAACAGATGAGGATTTTGAAGATACCTTAGATGTAGTAAGAAAAGTTAAATATGATAGTGCATATACATTTATTTATTCAAAAAGAAGCGGTACACCGGCTGCAACTATGGAAAATCAGATACCTGATGATGTTATTAAAAAGAGGTTTGATATACTTTTAAAGGAAGTTAAGAGTATTGCAGCTAAGCAAACAGAGCGTTTTGTGGGACAGGTTCAAGACGTTTTAGTTGAAGAGGTAAATACTCAATTAGAAGGTTATGTTACAGGAAGACTTAGTTCAAGCATGATTGTACATTTTAAAGGTGATGAATCACTAATCGGAAAGATAGTAAATGTTAGATTAGACGAATCAAAGGTATTTTATTATATGGGTTCTATAGTTTAAAGGAGGATTAGCAAATGAGTTTTAAGAAAGATTTTGTATGGGGAACAGCAACAGCATCATATCAGATAGAAGGTGCTGCTTATGAAGATGGAAAGGGATTAAATGTATGGGATATTTGCTGTAAACAGCCGGGCTTTGTAAGAGATGGTGATACAGGCGATGTTGCTTGCGACCATTATCACAGATACAAAGAAGATGTAGCTATAATGAAAAAGATGGGCTTAAACGCTTACAGATTTTCACTAAGCTGGTCAAGAATTATTCCTGATGGAATTGGAAAAGTAAATGAAGCAGGACTTAAGTTTTATGAGAACCTTGTGGATGAATTACTTGCTAATGGTATAGAGCCATATATAACACTTTTTCATTGGGATTATCCAGATGAATTGCTTAAAAAGGGCGGTTGGTTAAATCCTGATAGTTCTGATTGGTTTGCAGATTATGCAAAGGTTGTAGTGGAAAGACTTTCGGATAGAGTTACTCATTGGATGACAATAAATGAGCCACAATGTTATATAAATATAGGTCATTGTGACGGAATACATGCTCCGGGACTTAAACTTAACAGAGGCTATGTTCTTACAGCTATGCACAATACATTATTGGCGCATGGTAAGGCAGCTATGGTAATAAGACAATATTCAAAGAAACCATGTGAGATTGGCTTTGCACCTGTAGCAGCAGTAACTATTCCTGCAACAGATAATGCTAATGATGTGGAAGCTGCCAGAGCAGAAATGTTTGAAACTATTACCTATGAGAATTGTATGTGGAATAATGCTTTGTGGATGGATCCTGTTTATAAGGGAGTATATCCTGAAAAGGCGATTAAGGTAAATGAAGCTTGGTGGCCAAAAATGGGGGCTGATGATATGAAAATAATCAATCAGCCAATGGATTTTATTGGTATGAATTCATATCAAGGTGGAACAGTTGCAGCAGATGCTGGTGGATATCATTTTGTGAAAGAACCAACAGGATACCCACATACAGCAATTAGATGGCCAATAACACCTAAGATATTATACTATGGACCAAAGTTTTTATATGAAAGATATAAATTACCAATATTGGTAACAGAAAATGGAATGTCAAACTGTGATGTTGTAAGTCTTGATGGTGCTGTTCATGACCCACAAAGAATTGACTTCCTAAATAGATATTTAAGAGAATATAAAAGAGCAGCTAGTGACGGAGTTGATTTAAAAGGCTATTTACAATGGTCCTTAATGGATAATTTCGAATGGTCAGAGGGATATAATGAAAGATTTGGTTTAGTACATGTAGATTATCCTACAGGTACAAGAACTATGAAAGACTCTGCTTATTGGTATGCAGATGTAATAAAGAACAACGGAGAAAATTTATAGATTTGTCAATTGAATATTGATAAATTTTGCAGGAGGAAATACTAAATGGGATTATCACCAATGATGCAGCAATATGTAGACACAAAAGAACAACACAAGGATTGTATATTATTTTATAGACTTGGTGATTTTTATGAAATGTTTTTTGATGATGCAATTCTTGTATCAAAGGAGTTAGAGTTAACTCTTACAGGTAAAGATTGTGGATTAGAGGAACGCGCACCTATGTGTGGCGTTCCTTATCATGCACTAGATAATTATTTAAATAGGTTAGTAAGCAAGGGGTATAAGGTTGCAATAGGAGAACAGGTAGAAGATCCTAAATTTGCAAAAGGTCTTGTAAAACGTGAGGTTGTACGTATTGTTACACCGGGTACTAACATTAATTCTAATACATTAGATGAATCTAAGAATAATTATCTGATGTGTATTGTAAATATGGGGGATGAATACGGTATTGCAACCTGTGATATTTCAACAGGTGATTTTTATGTTACAGAAGTAGAATCTTCAAGGACATTGTTAGATGAAATTAATAAGTTTATGCCTACTGAAATTATCTGTAATAAAGGTTTTTTTGTTAGTGGCATTGATATTGATGATATAAAGGAAAGACTCAATATTTCTGTATTTTCGCTTGAATCTTGGTATTTTGATGATGAACTTAGTAAGAAGGCATTGTCAAATCATTTTAAGGTTATGAGTTTAGCAGGACTTGGATTGGAAGATTATAATATAGGAGCTGTTTGTGCAGGAGCTCTTATTCAATATTTGTATGAAACACAAAAAACATCACTTGCACAGTTGACAACAATTACACCATACACAACAGGTAAGTATATGATAATTGATACTTCTACAAGAAGAAATTTAGAGCTTACTGAAACTTTAAGAGAAAAACAAAAAAGAGGTTCATTGTTGTGGATTCTGGATAAAACAAAGACTGCAATGGGGGCAAGATTATTGCGTTCATATATTGAGCAACCTTTGATTCGTAAGGATGAAATAAAAAGCCGCCAAAATGCAATTGGGGCAATGAATAAAGAAATAATAGCGAGGGAAGAGCTTAGAGAGTATCTTAATCCTGTATATGACCTTGAAAGATTGATTAGTCGAATTGCATATAAATCAGCAGGGCCTAGAGATTTGATTGCATTTAAAACATCCCTTTTAATGTTGCCTCATATTAAGAACTTACTTAATGAGTTTAAGGATGAATTAATTAGTCAGTTGCAGGAAGAACTTGATGAGCTTACAGATATAGCAGAGCTTATTGAAACTTCTATTGTTGAAGAACCTCCACTAAATATAAAAGAAGGTGGATTGATTAAGGATGGCTACAATGATGAGGTGGATAGATTAAGAGCAGCTAAGACACAGGGAAAAACATGGTTAGCTGACTTGGAACAGTTTGAAAGAGAAAGAACAGGCATAAAGACTTTAAAAGTTAAGTTTAATAAAGTTTTTGGTTACTGTATTGAGATAACAAATTCATATAAGGACTCATTTGTTATACCGGATGACTATACTAGAAAGCAAACGCTTACAAATGCAGAAAGATATATTACACCTAAACTTAAAGAGTTAGAGGATACTATTCTTGGTGCAGAGGACAGGCTTTTTTCATTGGAATATAATATTTTTTCAGAAATAAGAGAGCGTATTTCTAATGAGGTTATTAGAATTCAAAAAACAGCAAAGTCAGTTGCTAAAATTGATGTTTTTGCATCTTTAGCATATGTTGCGGATAAGAATAATTTTGTTAAGCCTAAGATTAATGAAAAAGGTGTTATTGATATTAGTGATGGACGTCATCCTGTTGTAGAGAAGATGATTGCAAATGATATGTTTGTTTCTAATGATACTTATCTGGATAATTCCAATAATCGTATATCAATTATTACAGGACCTAATATGGCAGGTAAGTCCACTTATATGAGACAGACAGCACTTATTGTACTAATGGCTCAGATTGGTTCTTTTGTTCCTGCTGAAAGTGCAAATATATGTATTTGTGATAGAATATTTACAAGAGTTGGTGCTTCTGACGATTTAGCAAGTGGTCAGTCTACATTTATGGTGGAAATGACGGAAGTGGCTAATATACTTAGAAATGCGACCTCTAACAGTCTTCTTATTCTTGATGAGATTGGAAGGGGGACAAGTACTTTTGACGGACTTAGTATAGCATGGGCAGTGGTTGAACATATAAGTAATACTAAGCTTTTGGGTGCGAAGACATTGTTTGCAACACATTATCATGAGCTTACAGAGCTTGAAGGAATGCTTGCCGGGGTAAATAATTATTGTATTGCTGTTAAGGAGCAAGGTGATGATATAGTATTTCTTCGTAAGATTATTAAGGGTGGCGCTGATAATAGTTATGGTATTGAAGTGGCTAAATTAGCGGGTGTACCTGAGACGGTTATATCAAGAGCAAAGGAACTTGTTATGGAGCTTAGTGATGCTGATATATCAAGGAGAGCAAAGGAAATAGCTGAAAACTCAAGGAATGCAAGTCAAAAGAAGAAGACCCAAAAACTAGATGAGGTTGATTTGACACAGATGTCACTTTTTGATACAGTTAAGGATGAAGATATTATTAGTGAGTTAAGTGAAATAGATTTGGGTAATTTAACTCCTATTGAAGCTTTGAATACTTTGCATGGATTGCAGAATAAACTAAAGAACCGATGGAATTGCGAAAAGAAAATCTAAGGCATTAAAATACAATGCCTAAGATTTTCTAAAATTTCGCAAAGAAGAAGGCTTTATGAACAAATGGGTTATATATAATTTGTTGAGAGCCTTCTTCCTGAAAAATGTACGTTTTATATATTTAAAAAGGCTCTATGAGCCTTTCATTATTAGAAAGGGACTTTATGAGTAAGATACAGGTTTTGGATCAGGGGACGATTAATCAGATAGCGGCAGGGGAGGTTATTGATAGACCGGCATCGGTGGTTAAGGAGCTTATGGAGAATGCTATTGATGCTTTGGCTACGGCTATAACTGTGGAGATTAAGGATGGGGGAGTTTCTTTTATTAGGATAACTGACAATGGGTCGGGGATTGCTAAGGATGATATAGAGACTGCTTTTTTAAGGCATGCTACTAGTAAGATTAAGTCGGCGATTGATTTGATTACGGTGTCTTCGCTTGGGTTTAGGGGGGAGGCTTTGTCGAGTATTGCTGCGGTGGCTATGGTTGAGCTTATTACTAAGCAAAAGGATACGTTGATGGGGGCTAAGTATGAAATTGAAGGTGGTAGAGGTACTAAGGGGATTGAGGATGTGGGGGTTCCGGATGGGACTACTTTTATTATAAGGAATTTGTTTTTTAATACTCCGGCAAGACGGAAGTTTTTAAAAAGTGCTGCTACTGAAGCGGGGTATATTAGTGATATTGTGTGGAGAATGGCTTTATCTCATCCTGAGGTTAGTATTAGGTTTATTAATAATGGGAAACATTTGTTGCATACTAATGGCAATGGGAATTTAAAGGATGTAATATATGCTGTTTATGGTAGGGAAATTACATCTAACTTAATTGAGATTAATAGGGAAAATGAGAATATTAAGGTGAGTGGGTTTATTGGGAAGCCTCTTGTTTCTCGTGGGAATAGGACGTATGAGAATTATTTTATTAATGGGAGATATATTAAAAGTGCATTGATTAATAAGGCGATTGAAGAGGGGTATAAAAGCTTTATTATGCAGCATAAGTATCCGTTTACAGCGTTGCATTTTGAAGTTAAACCGGAATTAATTGATGTTAATGTACATCCATCTAAGATGGAGCTTAGATTTAGAAACCAAGAGGAAATTTATCCTTTTATTATAAATAGTATTAGTGATGCATTGAGTGGAAGAGAGCTTATTCCTGAGGTGAGTGTGGATGAGAAGGAAAGTTTGAAAAAAGCGCCTGTTCTTATGAAGACACCTGAATTTTTTGAAGCTAAGAGGATTGTGGCTGAGGAAATTAGTTATAATTCTGTGCCGAAGGTTGAGGTTAAGACGGAGATAAAAGAAGAAGTTAAGCAATATTCTAAAGAAGTTGTAAAAACTGATGGTGTAAAAGCTGATGTTATCAGGCAGGATATTGTTAAGCAGGATGTTATTAAGTCTGATATTGTTAAACTGGAAGTTGCTAAAGAAGAAATAGATAAAACAGGAATAGATAAAAAAGAAACAACAGAAGAAGATAAAAATAAGGCAGAGATAGCAGAGATAAAGGAAGGTATTAAAGAGGATGTTAAAGAAGAAGTTGTAGAAGTTAAGAATAATGAACAAATTACTATGTTTGATGATGATAAGTTTTTAACTAAGAAAAGCAGGGAGCATCATGTAATTGTAGGACAGGTATTTGATACATATTGGATAGTTCAGTATGGTGATAAAATGTTTATTATTGACCAGCATGCAGCACATGAAAAAGTTTTATATGAGCGTATGATAAAGAAACTAAAAAACAGAAATACATTGTCACAGAATATTAATCCTCCTATTATACTTAATTTGACAATTAGGGAAGCAGAGATTGTTAAAGATTATAATGATTATTTAAGTGAGTTAGGATATGAGATGGAAGAGTTTGGTGGAAATGATTTTGCTGTAAGGGCTGTACCTTTTGATTTGTTTAGTATTGCAAAGAAGGAATTGCTTATGGAGATTATTGATGGACTTACAGAAAATGCAAATGTATTTAAAGAACCTACATTGATATTAGAAAAGGTTGCTTCAATGTCTTGTAAAGCAGCAGTTAAAGGAAATAACAAGCTTTCTATGGCTGAAGCTAATGCACTTATAGAGGAATTGTTATCGCTTGAAAATCCATATAATTGTCCACATGGAAGACCTACAATAGTATCTATGAGTAAGTATGAGATTGAGAAAAAATTCAAAAGGATAATATAAAAGTGTAAAGAGAAAATCTAAGGAATTAAAGGACAATTCCTAAGATTTTCTAAAACTTTACACGAAAGAAGTCTCTGGGGAGCCTTCTTTCTGGAACGAATTTACGTTTGAAAAGCGTAGAAAGGTGTGAAGTATGAGTATAATTAATAAAAAACCTCTGATAGTTTTGACGGGGGCTACGGCGGTGGGGAAGACGGATTTGTCGGTTAGGCTGGCTAAGAGGATAGATGGGGAGATTATTAGTGCGGATAGTATTCAGGTTTATAAGTATATGGATATTGGGTCGGCGAAGGTTACGGAAGATGAGATGGAAGGAGTTAGGCATTATCTTGTGGATGAGTTGATGCCTGATGAAGAGTTTAATATATTTGTTTTTCAGAAGTTGGCGAAGAGGTATATTGAGGAAATTTATAAGAAAGGGAAAGTGCCTATAATTGTTGGGGGGACGGGATTTTATATTCAGTCTTTATTGTATGATGTTGATTTTATTTCTGAGGATAATGATAGGACTTATAGAGATGAGCTTGAAGCGTTGGCAAAGACAGAAGGAAATGCTTATTTGCATGATATGCTAAGGGAGGTTGATAGTGAATCGGCGGATAGTATACATGAGAATAATGTGAAGCGTGTAATAAGAGCGTTGGAGTATTTTCATTTGACGGGTGAAAAAATTTCGACACATAATAAGGAACAGATGGGGAAGTCGTCACCATATGATTTTAAGTATTATGTTTTGAATGTAGATAGGGATATATTATATAAGCGTATTGATGAAAGAATTGATATTATGATTGAAAATGGGTTGGTTGATGAGGTTAAGGGATTGTTGGATAAAGGGTATAAAAGAGAATTAGTTTCTATGCAGGGACTAGGTTATAAAGAAATCGCGGCTTATTTAGAAGGAGAATATTCTCTTGAAGAAGCTGTGTATATTTTAAAGAGGGATACAAGGCACTTTGCAAAAAGACAGCTTACTTGGTTTAGAAGAGAAAAGGATGTGAGTTGGATTAATTATGAGGAATTTAATATGAGTAAAGATGAAATTCTTGATTTTATAATTGATGACTTAAAAAATATTTTACATAATTAAATTATGTAAATGTGAGTTAGATATTTTGAAAGAAAAAATAAATTTAAAAAGGAAGCTATGAGTATATAATGAATAATATATTGAATATAAAAGAAACTATGTATAATAACCTATCGATATCGAAAGAAATTCTTGCTTTTTCGGAAGATATTATAAAAAATCTTAGAGATAGGTTTTACTCTATTGATGAGGTTGCTGAGTACAATCAAATGAAGGTTATTAAAGCAATGCAAAAAAACAAGGTAAGTGAATCACATTTTGAAGGTGCAACAGGGTATGGATATACTGATGTTGGACGAGATACTTTAGAGGCTGTTTATGCAGATGTTTTTAATACAGAGGATGCACTTGTAAGACCACAAATTACTTGTGGAACTCATGCACTTACCATTGCGCTTTCTGGAAATTTAAGACCGGGTGATGAGATGATTTATATTTCAGGAAAGCCTTATGATACATTGGAAGGCGTTATTGGAATACATGAGTCAAAAGGCTCACTTGCTGAATATGGTATATCATATAAACAAGTTGATTTACTCGAAGATGGTAGTTTTGATTTTGAAAGGATAAAAAAGACCATTACTGACAAAACAAAACTTATTGGAATACAACGGTCAAAAGGGTATCAAACAAGACCTACATTATCTGTAAAAGCCATTGGAGAGGCTATATCTTTTGTTAAGGGTATTAGGAAAGATTTAATAGTTATGGTTGATAATTGCTATGGTGAGTTTGTGGATACAATTGAACCTTCTGATGTAGGAGCGGATATGACAGTGGGGTCACTTATTAAAAATCCGGGAGGTGGACTGGCGCCTATCGGAGGTTATATAGCAGGTACAAAGGAATGTGTGGAAAATGCAGCATATAGACTGACAACTCCTGGACTTGGAAAAGAAGTGGGTGCATCATTGGGCGTGAACAGAAGTCTTTTTCAAGGCTTGTTTTTAGCACCTACCGTAACAGCGGGTGCTTTAAAAGGAGCTATTTTTGCGGCTAATCTGTATGAAAGGCTTGGATTTAAAGTGATTCCAAATTCTACTGAGGACAGATATGATATAATTCAAGCTGTGGAATTTGGATTGCCTGAAGGTGTGATAGAGTTTTGTAAAGGAATACAGGCAGCAGCACCTGTAGATAGCTATGTAACACCGGAACCTTGGGCAATGCCGGGATATGATTCTGATGTTATAATGGCAGCAGGAGCATTTATTTCAGGTTCTTCTATTGAACTTAGTGCTGACGGTCCAATAAAGCCGCCTTATGCAGTTTATTTTCAAGGTGGACTTACATGGTTTCATGCTAAATTTGGTATTATGATGTCTTTACAAAAATTAGTTGATGCTGGTATTGCAAAATTATAGTGCATATCCTATAAGATGCTATAAAAGCCAATCTGTAACTAAAATGTCGTTTTTTGACTGGAAATCATATAAAAAAAGTTGTAATTTTTGGTATACATTGTCCGTGAATTATGCTAAAATTAATTCGTATGACCTATTAGCGATGGAGCTTATAGGAGGCACATTTATGAATAAAGCTAGTAAAATAAAAGATTTACCGATAGATCAGAGACCGTATGAGAAATGTGAGAAATATGGTCCGTCATTTTTAGCGGATTCAGAGCTTTTAGCTATTATTATCAGAACAGGTGTAAAAGGAAAAAAGTCAATTGAATTAGCTGATGAGATAATAGGCGAAAATGGACTAATTGGTTTATGTAGAGTCAGTCTTGATGAACTAACAAAAACAAAAGGTGTAGGTAAGGTTAAAGCACTACAGATTATGTGTATTGTAGAATTAGCTTTACGTATTTCTAAAGGAAATATGAAGGAAAAAATGATTTTTAATACTCCTTTGACAGTAGCAGAATATTTTATGGAAGAATTAAGACATAAAAACAGGGAAGAATTTATTGTTCTTATGTTGACATCTAAGTCTACATTGATTAAAAAGTTAGTATTATCTATTGGAACGGTTAATAAATCACTGGCATCGCCTAGAGAAATCTTTGTAGAAGCTATTAGATGTAATGCAGTGTGCATAATATTGATACACAATCATCCAAGTGGAGATCCTACACCTAGCAGAGCTGATATAGATGTTACTAGGAGAATAAAAGAGGCCGGTGAATTGATAGAAATAAAGTTGATAGATCATATTATTATTGGCGATAATAAGTATACGAGTTTTAGTGAATGTGAATTAATATAGAAAGTAGAGGATGAATAATAATGGCTCAACATATATATGGAGTTGATTTGGGAACAAGTAATTTAAAAATGTATTGTTCAGCAACAGATACAGTAATAAATGAAAAGAATGTAATTGCAATTAAAAATAAAAATGAAATATTTAGTTTTGGAGATAAGGCATTTGAAATGTATGAAAAGGCTCCTGCTAATATAGCGGTTTCTTTTCCTTTGAAATTTGGCGTTATAGCAGATATTCGAAATATGGAAATTTTATTTTCTTGCTTTTATAAGAAAATAAATGGTGGTAAAAATGTAACGGGTGCTGAATTTTGTATAGCTGTTCCAACAGATATTACAGAAGTTGAAAAAAGAGCATTTTATGACGTTGTAATAGATACAAAGGTTAAGTTAAGAAAGATAACAGTTGTTGAAAAACCGATTGCTGATGCTGTAGGTGTTGGTATTGATGTAAATAGTCCAAATGGACATCTTATTGTAAATATAGGTTATGATACTACAGAAATTTCAGTAATTTCATTAGGCGGTATTGTGTTAAGTAAGCTCATCAAGACAGGTGGAAATAAGTTAGATGAGTGTATTTGTGGTATAATAAGAAGAAAATTCAATCTTATTATAGGAAATCGTTCAGCAGAGCAAGTTAAGATGGAGCTTGCTGATGCGATAAATCAATCAAAAGATAAAATAGCAATGGCTTATGGAAGGAATATCGTTACAGGTCTTCCAAATGCAAGAGAAGTATCAGGTGATATGGTGCATGAAGCGATAAGCGAAGTGCTACACCAAATTATAGAAAATATTAAAGTTATTTTAGAGAGAACACCTCCTGAACTATCAGCAGATATTATTGCAAGAGGAATATATTTAACAGGTGGTTCAGCTGAAATAAAGAATTTAGATAAACTGATAACAGCTGAAACTGGATTAAAGGTAAATGTTATTGAAAAACCATCAGAGTCAGCAATAAGAGGTATTTCAAAGATTGTTTCCGATCCAGAGTTATCAGGACTTATGTATGTACCAAGAGAAAAACAGTACGATTAGGAGTTTTTGTTGAATAATGAGAAAACGTGTTAAATTTACGATACCAACTAAATATATATTGATTTTTTTGACCGTTTTGTGCACAGGATTTATCGTACTAACACTTATGAATGCAAATGTTGCAAATCCTGTAAGAGATGGTGTATCAAAGGTTCTTACTCCAATACAAAAAGGAATAAACCATATAGGGTTATGGATTTCCGATAAAGCTGAGAATCTGAAGGAAATTTCTGATTTACAAGCAGAAATTGACAAGCTTAAAGAAGAAGTGGATACTTTGAAAACACAAAATCGTATATCATATCAAAATGAAAATGAATTGCAACGATACAGAGAAATGTATAAACTTGATAATGTTTATAGTGACTATGATAAAATCGCAGCAAAAGTTATAAGTGCTGACCCTGGTAATTGGCTTTCTTATTTTGTTATTGATAAGGGCTCTAAGGATGGCATCGTTGTAGATATGAATGTTATCGGTGGTACAGGGCTTGTAGGAAGAGTCGTAAGTGTTGGTGATAACTATGCAAAAGTATCGACTATTATAAATGATGACAGTAATGTTCGTTCAGAATTTTCAAAGACATCGGACCTATGTATTGTTCAAGGTGATCTTACATTAATGGATACAGGGCTTATAAGAGTAAAAGGAATAAATATTGATGCTGATATCTCAGAAGAGGATATGATTGAGACTTCAAATATCAGTGATAAGTATGTTCCGGGTATTTTGATAGGATATGTAACTCAAATAGAAGATGATGGAAATAAACTGACCAAATCAGCTTATTTAAGACCGGCAGTTGATTTTTCAAAAATAAAAGAAGTATTGGTTATTACGCAGCTTAAAGTAACAGGAGAATAAACAAAAACAAGGATAAATATATGCTTAGAAAAATAGTATTGTTTGTTATAATTATAATTTCATATTTATTGCAAACGACTTGCAAAGGTGCTTTGTCAATCGGTAATATAGCACCCAATATCATTATAGTTGTTATAGCATCGTTTGCTTTGTTAAGAGGAAAAAAAGAAGGAATGTTTATTGGATTCTTTGCTGGGTTGTTAATTGACTTATATTATGGTTATTCAGGAACAATTGGATTAAGTTCCATAATATATATGTATATTGGTTACATAATAGGAATTTTCCATGATATTATTTATACGGATGATATTACAATCCCTATTTTATTTACAGCATTAGCAGACATTGTTAGTAACTTTATGTTTTATGTAATAGCATTTTTACTTAGAAATAAGTTGGATATTAAATATTATTTTATGAAAATAATGCTTCCTGAACTTGTATATACCGTTTTTATAGGGATATTCCTATATAAATTATTTAAAATAATTAATAATAAATTAGAAAACCATGAGAGAAGAGGTGAAAATAAGTATGGTTCGAGAGATATTGGAGATTATATTTAATTTTATAAAATCCAGAGTATTTATAGCATTTGTGATATTTGCAGGGCTATTTGCCATACTTGTTTCCAGAGTTTTTAGTCTTCAAATTGTAAATTCTGAGAATTATGTAATGCAATACACACAGAAAATGGAAAAGAAAGTATATTACAATGCAACAAGAGGTAATATATATGATGCAGATGGAAATCTATTAGCATATAATAAAGCTGTTTATTCGGTTGTTATGGAAGATATGCTTGATAGTTCAAAATATAAGAGTGACCAATTAAATGAAATAATAAGTAAAACTATTGATTTAATAGAAAAATATGATGATTCAATTATCGAAGATTTTGCACTTGAATATAAGAATAGTACTTTTGTATGGTCAGATACGATATCTGATAGAACCAGACTTAGATTTTTAAAAGATATTTTCGGTACAGAAACACTTGATACAGAAGAACAGAAACTTTCAGAATCAACTCCTTTAGAGGCATTTGAGTTCTTGGCAGGTGAAAAGAAATATGATATTGATGTAGAACTATATGGAGAGAAAAAAGCTTTACAAATAGCTATAATAAGATACAATCTTTCACTTAATGCATATCAGAAATATATATCAACAACCATTGCAAAAAATGTATCCGAAGAAACAGTTGGTGCTATTTATGAAAGTTCAAATGTTATTCCGGGTGTTACAATAAGTGAAGATACACAACGTATATATGATAATAGCTTATATTTCGCACATATTATCGGATATACCGGAAAAATTTCAGATGAACAGCTGACAGATTTAAATGAGCAAATTTCAGACAGTAATACTAAATATGAGCTTAATGATATTGTAGGTAAAATTGGTATTGAAGCTAGTATGGAACTTACTTTAAATGGCACAAAAGGTTATGAAAAAATCATTGTTGATAATCTTGGTAGAGTTTTATCGGTTGTAGAAGAAAATAAAGCAACTGCAGGAAACGATATATACTTAACGATAAAAAGTGATTTACAGATAGGAATTTATCATCTTATAGAGCAAAAGCTTGCTCAAATCTTATGTCAGAAGATTGTAAATCGTAGTTTATCTCAAAAAGATATTGATGATTGGCTTATCCCGATAAAAGATGTATATTTTCAAATTATAAATAATAATGTTGTTGACAGTTCCAAATTTAATGATAATGATGCTTCAGATAATGAAAAGCAAGTATATGCGGAATTGAATAATAGAAAAACATCTGCCTTGTCGACTATTGTAAGTGTATTAAATAGTTCTGAAAATCAACCATTGTCAGCATTATCAGCTGAAATGAATGAGTATTATACTTATATTTTCAACTTATTGTCTGATAGTAGTTATGATGTAAACTTAATTCCTAAGGATTCCATAAATACAGATGATAGTATTTATAAGAAATGGATGAAGGATGAGATATCGCTTAGAGAAATTCTGCTTTATGCGATTGATGAAAATTGGATTGATACATCCTTGTTAAATAATGAAACTAATTATATTGACAGAGAAACTATTTATAATTTGTTGGTTGAATATATAAATAATTACTTGCAAAATGATGAGAAATTTAATAAACTTGTATATAAATATCTAATTGAAAATGGTACTTTAACAGGCGGACAAATCTGCAGATTATTGTATGATCAAGAAGTATTGGATTTTGATGCAAATGCATATGCAAAGTTATCAAGTGGTACATTATCTAGTTATGATTTTATAATGTCTCAGATAAAAGAGTTAAAAGTAACTCCTGCAATGTTAGCATTAGATTTATGTTCTGCCTCAGTTACCTTGGTAGAGCCAAACACAGGAAATGTAATTGCTATGGTTTCATACCCTAGTTATGATAATAATGCTTTCTCAGGTTCAATAAATTATGGAGAATGGACAAAGCTTAGTCAGGATTCATCAAGTCCGCTTTATTCCAGAGCCACAAAGATGAGAACTGCACCAGGTTCTACATTTAAACCGGTTTCAGCTATTGCAGGTCTTGAGTCAGGAGTGATAACCCCTGGCGAATCAATCTATACCTCAGGTATTTTTGAAGCAATAACACCATCTCCAAAGTGTTGGATTTATCCAGGAAGACATGGTTCTATAAATGTAACAAAGGCTATAGAGGTATCTTGTAACTGCTTCTTTTATGAAGTGGGTTATAGAATGGCTAGGTTACAAACGGGCTCATATAATGAGACGAGTGGTTTAGAGTTATTAAAAAAATATGGTTCAATGGTTGGACTTACGTCTAAATCAGGTGTTGAAGTAGAAGAATACGAGCCATTGTTTTCAACTAAAAATGTTGTTACATCAGCAATTGGACAGGGTTCACATAGTTTTACAGGTGTTCAACTTGCAAGATATGTTAATACACTTGCATCAAACGGAACAAATTATGAATTGACACTTATCAAAGATGTGGTAGACTTAAATGGTACAAGTAAGGAACTACCAGAGAAATCTGTTGAAAAAATTGATGTAGCAGATTCAACGATAACTGCCGCGCAGCAAGGTATGAAACAAGCCGGAAATTCATATGGTGGACTTAGAAGTCTGGGAATGCAATTGGCTTCAAAAAGTGGTACTGCACAGGAAAATCTTAATTCACCTGACCATGCACTTAATATTGCATATGCACCATTTGATAATCCTGAAATAAGTGTTAGTGTAATTATTCAAAATGGTTACACATCATCATATTCGATTAACCTTACAGGAGATGTACTTAATTTTTATTTTGGTAATGTAACGCTTGAACAAATCTTAGCCGGAAATGCAGATGGACCTGCTAAGGAGCCGGCACAAAATTAAAATATGTGAAAGGACATGGGCATTTTATGAATAAAAATTCAGTTGTTTTAAAAATGAATAAGTATGGTATAGTGATTGTTATTGATCAAGATACCGAGTTTGAAGAAGCTAAAAAGTTGATTCTAGAAAAAATAAAAGAATCACCTAAGTTTTATACAGGTTCGGTTGGTATGGCTTTTGAAGGCAAGGAATTAAGTGACGAGCAACAACGTGAAATACTGGATGAGATTACAATGAATTCATCCCTTGAAATTTCATGTATTATAGATACAAATACACATCATGAAGAAAATTTTAAAAATCTTGTTGAAGAAAAATTAAGCGATCTCGGAAGTAATTCCGGTCAATTTTACAGAGGAACTCTGCGTTCGGGACAAGTTCTTGAAAGCGATAGCTCTGTGATTATACTCGGAGATGTAAATCCTGGTGCCAAAATAATTTC
>JAVBUL010000042.1:0-4320 GCA_031555415.1 Lachnospiraceae bacterium
AGAAACATATGAAGATACTAAGTATTATACATTGAGAGATAATATAGAAGGTGATACAGAACAGCAGTTATTATCAAACAATAATGGAATAAATAGGCTTTCAAATTTTTATAACTTAATGAAATATAGTGAGTATTTTAAATATCTTAATGTTTATAATCAGCCGATATATTTAAGTGATTATAAAGGACCATCATTAAACATATATGGATATGAGTATAATTCGAATTTAGATGAAAAGACAGTTAAAATACAATGTAATGACAATATTATAAGAGAAAGTACACTTTTAAAAAGTTTATGGATTGGAGAAGAAGTAATAGAGCATTTCAACCTAAATATAAATCAGGGAGAAGGATTTTCTAAAGAAGATTTTATGAAAGAAACTAATAAAGAAATGTCTATTATACTAGGTAGTACCTATAAAAATAATTACAATGTTGGGGATGAAATTTATGTTAACTTTATTTTAGGAGAGTCAATGGCAGTTGTTAAAGGTTTTTTTGAAGAGGGTACAAGCATTTACTATAATGATAATTATGTATTGTTAGATAATTATGTAATAATTCCTATGTTTATAAATGATTACAGCAATGGTAAAAGCATATACAATATTTCTTTGCAACATGTTTATTTTTTAAAGAATTCAGGTATTATAGCTACAAAATTATCAGAACAGGATACATATGAAATAATTGATAATTATGCAAGACAATCAGAGTTAGAATCTTTATATACAATTGTTGGATATGATACAAGTAGTTTACAGGCATTTGGCATAGGTATGGATGACATATTGGTAGGTATCTATATTATTGCAGCTATTTTGATGATATTTGCGGTTGTAGTGATTTTTATCTATATGCTTAAAAGAATACGTGAATCTAAATTATATTGTGCAATTCTAATAATGAATGGATGTAATAAAAAGGATATGTTAAGTATACTAATTGGTGAGATTTTAATTTTATTGATCATGTCATGGGGTATGGGATGTTTGACTTTAAAATATTTGATTATAGAGTTTAATTTGATAAGAGCAGGTTATATTTATTTACTTCTATTAATGACAACAGTTTTAATAGGGATAATACCTATATATATATATATATTAAAAATAATAAAAAAAGATACAGCTTATTATTTGAATGATTAGGAAAGGAGTTAATAGGAATGTTATTATTAAAGGACGTATACAAGGAATATAAAAATAAAAAAATAACGGTAAAAGCTCTTGATGGATTAACTTTAAATGTAGATGAGGGTGATTTTCTAACTGTAATGGGAGAAAGCGGATGTGGAAAGACCACTTTTTTAAATGCAGTAGGTGGATTAGTAAAAATTGATAGTGGAATAATAAAGTTTAATGATACAGATATATCAAAACTTAATGCGGATAAATTATTAGAATACAGATTGAAAAATATAGGTATAATAAATCAAAATATTTGCCTTTTAAATGACAGAACAGTATTTCAAAACGTTGAATTACCGTTAAAGATTAGGGGTGTAGAAAAAGAAGAACGTAAAGAAATGGTCAAGAGCAGTTTGGAAAAGCTTGGGATTTTACATAAAATAAGTGTATTTCCAAATGAATTGTCGGGAGGAGAAAAGCAAAGAGTGGCCATTGCGAGAGCATTGGTATATAATCCTAAGATATTATTAGCAGATGAACCAACAGCTTCATTAGATGAAGATAATACTAAGATTGTATTAGAACAACTAGTGAAAATATCTAAGTTAGGCACTACAGTTATTTTAGTAACACATAATAAAGAATTATCAAAGGTTGGAAATAGGTGTATCATCATAGAAAGAGGAAGAATTAAAATTGACTAAAAAAATTATTTTAAGGAATCAATTAAAATATGTGGCTTATGCGATTGTTGTTATTGTAATGATGATTTCTATAATCAGTATTTTTAGTTATATAAATAAAATTGATACAATCAATAGCTATGGTGATAAGCCATATAGTAAAGATTCAATAAGCTTTCTAGTTGAAAATAAAAATGAATATTTGAATTTCAGTTTTTTAGATGATATAAAAGAAGAATTTATTATTTATAAGTATGGGGAGGACTTAGGCGGAACTACATTTAAGGTACTTTACTGTAGTGAGAAAGGTTTTGAACTAGAAGAAACAATTAACAAAAATTTAGGTGGTGTAGATAAATTAATAGTAGGAAGTAGTACAGATTATTTAGTTTCCGATATAGTTTTCAAAAATGAAAAAGAATACTTGGTCGTAGGAAAGATTAGGAAAAGTTTTTCTGAAACAATAAATCATGGTTTTTTTTGTTTAGAGCAAGATATTATGAATGTGCCAAATGATACAAGTTTTATTGTATCATGTAAGAGCATTAATGAAACTAAAATTGTGTTTGAATATATAGAAAATTGCTTTAAATCCTGCGGTATTAATGTAAAAACTATTGAACATACAATGACAGAAATGAATGACTTTATAAAATACAATAATTACATCATTTTAATAAAATTCGTTTTTATAGTATTTTGCTTAGTTATTTTAGTATTACAATTTTTTTTATGGAAGTCAATTACAAAAAAAGAGATATATATACATTATCTATTAGGTGATAAATCAATTAGGTTTAAGTTGAGATTAAAGCAATTACGAATATTAATGTATTCGTTAATTATTAGTACGTTTTTGGGTTTTCTTATACATTGAACACTAAATGGCACTGTTGCTTAAGAAAATATTATTAATTCTATCTAATTATAAACTTAAAAGAAGGATAAAAGGAGAAAACAAGTGGGTTACGAAGAAATAGTAAGAAAATTAAATAACATTATATATAGGAGTTGTGATTATGAGGGAGAGTTAAAAGGAAAAAGCTTCACAGAAGACTTAGATTTGGATTCAGTATCCCTTATGCAGTTCATTGTAGAGGTTGAAGAGGAGTTTGAGATAAGTCTTGATGAAAGCGAAAACCTTTTAGAATTAGTGGACAATTATGATAATCTATTAGAGTACTTACAGGAGAAAGTGGAGAATTAGGGCTATGAATGAAAAAATAAAAAAAGTAGTAATAGAAGCTTATAACACTGTACCTATGTATTATAAGATAAGAGGCACGAAAAATATTAATATAGAATCTATATTGCAGGAAGGTAAATGGAGTGACTTACCTATAATAGATAAAAATACAGTTGTGTCAGAAGGTAGTTCATCTTTATCATCCGCAAGCATTCCTTTATTACTAACAAATGAATTAATATCAGGAAGGACATCAGGTTCCACAGGAAAATATATGGAGATATTTTGGAATAGGAGCGATTATAATAAATCCATGCTTCCACTGTGGTACTACAGAAACAAATACTATAGTATAAAGCCGGATGATAAAATGTGTTTCTTCTTTACGATACACAAAGTAGGTGAAGAAGAAGAGCAATGTATACGAGAAAAAAACACCTTAGGGTTTTCAAAGTCAAATTTAGATATGGATAAATTGGCAAAAATATATATAGAGATAAAAGAGTATTCTCCAAAATGGTTATTACTACAGCCTAGTATGGGAGCATTGTTATGTGAGTGTATGGACAGGTTTAGTCTAGAACCTATAGAATCAGTAAAATACATAGAATTTTCTGGTGAAATTTTGACAGATGAAATAAGAAAAAATATTAAGAGCCATTTCCAATGTCAGATAGCGAATCAATATGGTTCAAATGAATTTAACTCAATTGCATATGAGTGTCCTTATGGAAATATGCATATAATGAATGAAAATGTGCACGTTGAGGTACTTGATGATAATAATAAAGAAGTATTTGAGGAAAAGGGAGAGGTATGTATAACTTCATTAACCAATAAGGCAATGCCCCTTATAAGGTACAGATTAGGTGACATTGCAAAGAAGATTAGCAATGTATCATGCTCCTGCGGGAATAAAAATCATATGATAGAATTATTATCAGGAAGAACAAACGATTTAATATTATGTAGCAACGGAAGTAAAATAAATGTTTACTCTCTCGTAAGAGGAATTGATAATATAAATTATATTACTGATGGAATTGTAAAGCAATTTCAGATTGTACAGAATGATATTGATAACTTCACTATAAAATTGGTTGTAGATGATGAAGATGAACTTTTTTATGAAGATAATATAAAGGAGAATTTTATATCATCTTTAATAGATGAAAATATAAAATATGCAGATTTTAATTTTGAGTTTTATACAGATCTATTTCCTGATGATGTAACAGGTAAGTATAAGTATTTTATTAATAATATAGGTTGAGGATATGGAGGAACTAAATGAGAACAAAGAGAAAAAACATTTT
>JAVBUL010000067.1:0-3699 GCA_031555415.1 Lachnospiraceae bacterium
TGGGGCTGTTTCTACCATATAGGTTATTGTGTAGTCTACTTCTTTCCACTCAGCATATAAATCATAGCTTTCGTGGATTAGTTTTGTTTCTAGTTGAAAAGGAACAAACACTTTTATAGTACCCACCTGATAGTACCAACCTTGAAATATCCCTTTTCCCGGAACATTCTGACCAATTTCATAATTTTCATATGGTGTATCAGATAAATCATGGGATAAAATTATTACATTTCTTTGATATTCGTTTGTTTTAATCTTTTCACTGCCATCATAATAATTTATATAAGTTACTTCACCTGAATATTTGGCATACAAAGTAAGATCTCTCGACGGCATTATAGTTAAATCACAAGGAATAGTCAGAGTGTCATCTTGATACCACCCAATAAAAGATTTACTATCTGATTCTGGGATAGGTGATGGCAGCTGCAAAGGTGCTTCGTACTGTAGAATCTTTTTTATTTCCGAAGTATCTGTTCCCTCAATTTTTCCTCCGTTAGTTCTTAATGTAAGCGTATAACTTTTTCGAAGCATATAATAATAAATATAATAGTTAACAGTATCTGTAGGGGTATATGGATATACTTCTTGATAATATTGTGTTAGATGGTTCACTTTATCTGTATTTGTTGCTGTAATAGTCAAAAATCCAGGTATATCACGACCGGGCCATCCAATAGCATTTGTAAGAGGACTAGAGCCTTGATTTGTTAATGCCCCTTCGGCACCTAAAGAATAATAATGAGTTTTTCCTGAATCTTCGTAAGGTGTCTTTGTTGTTTTGGTGGTAAATGCCACTGTATCAGGAAGTTCAGGATTATCATCTAAATTTTGAATATAATATTTACGGAGTTCTGTGTAATATTTAGTCAGCCAATTTTTACTGTTAATACCTAAATTTACAGTTCTTTTTTCTGGTTTAATCATACTGTCATTATTTGGTGTCATCGCAAAAGATATATGATTAACACCAATTGTTTCTGCCCCATTTCCATAGTAACCATTCCAAATTTGGAATACAGTCTCATTGTCTGTTCTCTCTGTTTTAACAGGCCATAGTTCTCTGACATTTTGACCAAGTTTTACATGAATGGTATACGGAAGTGCCAAACCGTCTGTTCCACCATACTGTGTGCCATCACGTAGTACAATATATGCCGAGGGAACATAAATCGTATCCGTAGATGTCCATTGTCCCACATTCCTAGGGTCAAAAATATACTCATATACGGTACGTTTGTAAAAAACATTTATTATAGTAGTTCCGTCACCTGAAATCTTTTTTGTCTCACTATATGCAAAGTCTGAATAATTTAGTATCTTTAATATTTCTGTACCACCTTCGGCATATAACGCATTAGCTTGAGCTTCACTTATGGTCATATCTGAACCTGATAACGCTCCTTCTGTAATATATTTGCTGTATACCAGCTCATAATTTTCTTTAAAAGCAGGATCAGAGGGATCTCCCGGATCAGCGATATCTACTTTTTCATTCCAAATGTCAATCGTATACCCCGATGTTTCAGGTTTCCATACTGCATAGATATTAATAATACCTGTAATAGGTGTTCCTGCAAAGTCGAAAGGCTCTTCCCCATCTTCTTTGGCTGACCAATGTACAAAGGTATATCCCGGACGGCTTAATATTGCCCCCAATGAACGCGGGTCTACTGCATAGAAAGATTTACCTTGACTCTGAGGTTCAATTTCAGAACCGTTCGTGATAAAAACTGCTGCATTACGAAACGATATCTTAGGAAATAGTACAATATTTTCTTTCAATGTATCTCCAAATATAAAAGGTACATCTTGATTTTTATCCAAATACCAATAAGAGAACTCTTCACTTAACGGTAACTTTTGATCATAGGGATGTTCTTTTGTTTTCTGCCCAGGTTCATATTCAACTATATCCATTTCTATTCCTCTGTTATTCATAAAGGTTATGATATGGCTATTGCTAAAATGTGCAACCAAGGTAATATCTTCTGTGATTAGGGTACTTGAAAGAAACGGCTTAGAGGTTCCTTCTTCATACCAGCATAAGAAAGGCTCTGATGTTTGTGAGGATTTAACATCTGTCGGCAAATGTGCCAATGTTTCACTTAAAACAGTTTCAGATGAATATACCTCTTTATCCACAATATAGGTAATAACACAATGCTTTTCATTAATTGCCTCAATACGAAATACAGATGTTGCAATTAGTAAAATAGCAGTAATGCATACTGATATTGCAATTAAATGCTTATACACTACTTTTTACCTCTTTAGCCTGTTTTATATACTATATTCTTATTTATTTTGGTAGTGATAGTACTAATTAGAAATAGATTTTTCATATACTACTGTTTTTGTATATCTTCTTAGGGAAAATTCACCATCATGTGCTCCTTCATTATACATTTTTGACATATGGCTTCCATCTGTAATCCTAACTGCTCCTGTTTTCCAAAAAGTTTCTGTTAAATCATTTACGCTTTCCTCTTCACAAATCAGTCCAATTGTCTGTAGATGATTTTTATAAGGCCTTAAATTTCTAATAATTTCCTGCCTTGTTAATCTTCTTACCCAGCAATTCCGAAATAAAAAAGACGTTTGAAGCAATGAATCTGAATATGCTGTAACACTACAGTCTTTTCCTTTGAATACAATAGTATCATTAAATATAGACTTCATAGATTCAGTATAAACGTTTAGAATATTTTGTGACTCAACCTCTATATTAAAATCAGCTGAAAACTCTTTACTTGTTTCTTCTAAAATCTTTAAAAAACGTTCACTAAACCGATGTATTTCTTCTAGAGAATCTGTGTCTACAAAAATACCTTGACAAGAACTACAAAGAAGCTGATTAGTCTGACATATATTGATTGCAATTCCCTTTAACTCTTCATCAGTCACATCACTTTTAGAAACATATGCAAAGCTAATTTTGTGACCCCATTCTATGATTTTTGTATTAGGTGCAGCCATTGCCCTTACAGAACTTATAGCTGCATCATTACCCCATATAACAATTGCATCTGCCATATTACTAAGTTTTTTCATAACTTCTATTTCTTTCGATGAATAGTCAAAAACATAGACATACTCCGCTAATAACGGTTCTATACGAAATAGTTCCACAAGTATTCTTACAGAAATTCCTCCTTCCTCACTCGGTAATTTTAATATATTTATATTTCCTGTTAAAAGCCCTTCTATTACCGTAAAAACAGGTAATCCGTCTGCATTTCCGGCTGCAATATGAAAAATCACTCCTAGTGGCATAATTTTTTCGCTTACTGATTTATCATAACCAAGTGGCTCATATTGGTGAATTTCATTATAGTTATCACCAAGTTCCTTTTTAAGTTTATTTATCAGATATTCTTTACTCATCATTAATTTTACATCATTAATGTACTCATTTACAAATAAGGGAGAAAACCCCAACTCAATAAGCATTTGACCATGCTCTTTCACATTTATTATTTTTGATAGATTATTACACGCTTCCACAACAATCATCGGATTAAGTTTTGCTTTTTCCATTGTTTTTTGAATTTTTGACTCTAAATTATCTATAAGATATTCACATTCTTCATTTTTAACGATTTTACCACACACTAGATTCATTATGCTACCCCTCTAATATTTCATTTGCTCCTGCAGCGCAAGTTTTAATTTCTTTAATTCCAACACGACCCAATA
>JAVBUL010000185.1:0-3162 GCA_031555415.1 Lachnospiraceae bacterium
AAAATAGTCAGCAATAACTGAAACATCACTTATGTCAATTATTTTAATATCATTAGCTTTTTTATCTTCTAATGCAGCAACTGCTAGCTTTGCCATTTCTTTTGATTTTGTATTCATATTATTAATATTCCTTTCTAAAAAAATTACTTATTTAGTAAATTATAATAGTAATTGTAGGTTTCCTCAGTGGCAGGATCAATGTCATTTGACTGTGACTTTAAATAAATAAGTGTATCCTCTAATATCATTAAAAGAGCTTTATCTATGTCACTAAATGCCATCTTACGTATTTGCGTAAGATTTGGAGCTGCATCACGACGAGGTTCAATATAATCAGCTACAAATACTATCTTTTCAAGAAGAGACATATTTACTCTTCCTGTTGTGTGATATTTTATAGCAGATATTATATCTTCATCTTCTATTTTATATACTTCTCTAGCTAAATAAGCACCTATCTTGGCATGTAATAAATAAGTCGATTTATACTCTGCTTCACTTATAGGTATGTTGTTGGTCTTGCAAAATTCAAGCATATAATCTTCAGAATAGCATTTAGCACAATCATGTAAAAGACCTGCCATCTCAGCCTTGAAAACATCAGCACCATAGCACATTGCAAGTGCCGCCGCTGTATATTCAACACCTAAGGTATGCTCGTATCTTGAGTTTGTCAACTTATCTTTTAAAAGTTTTCTTGTCATTTTAAAAAGATCTCTTATTTCTCTATTCATATACTCCTCCATGATATCTATTATATCATTCATTGTACTAACATCAATGCACTCATAATAATGTTAGTACAAACAATATTCCTGAATATACTTTTCTACGCAATTAGGAACTAAATCATTTATAGATTCTTGTGACTTAATTCTTTCACGAATCATACTCGAAGATATCGGAATATCATCCATAACTAATAGACTTATGTTTGCATTATATTTATTCTTAAGGTATTCAATATATTCTTCCATTTGACTATCACGCATTTCATTTCGTCCGGCAGCTATAATACATGCCTTATCGAAAATAATTTCAGGGTGATACCATTTTTCAATGTTTCCTATTGAATCTCCTCCCATTATAAAATAATACTCAGTATCTGGATTTTCATCTTTAAGTAGTGTTAATGTTTCGGCAGTATAGATATATCCTTCGCGTTTTAACTCGAAATCAGAAAACTCTAATTCCGTAGGATACTCTTTTGTGGCTATTTTTACCATATTCACTCTATCATTAATATCTAAAATATCATTTCCTGCTTTGTGAGGAGGATTCGGTGATATCATTACTAATACTTTATCTAGAGAAAATTGCTTATATGCAGCTAATGCAAGCTCAATATGCCCTTTATGAATAGGGTTAAAAGTTCCACCCATTATGCCTATTTTATTCATCATACTTTGAATTTTCCTTTGCTGTCCTAAATAACACTATTTTTCTACCGATAACTTGAACTACTTCTGAATGTGTACGTTCTGATAATGTTTCCGCTATTGAACGAATATCATCTAAACAGTTTTTAAGTACACTAATCTTAATTAGTTCTCTGGCTTCTAATGCTTCATCAACAGCCATCGTAACTTCAGGGGTGAGACTGGCTTTACCTATTTGAAAAATAGAATCCATAGTCATTGCCTTACCCTTTAAAAAAGCTCGTCTTTTACTTGTCATATAGACTTACCTCCTATTTATAATAATCAAATTCATGTCCATAAATTCTTACTGTATCCCCATCTTCAATCCCAAGTTCTTCAAGTTGTTCTAAAATACCGTTTGTTTTCATAAAGTTTTGGAAGAATATAAATCCTTTTTCAGATTCAAGGTTTGTATAACCAAGCATACGCTCAATTCGTGGACCTTCAATAATAAATACACCTTCTTCTTCCGCTGATTTTTCAACTGTAAATGGTTCGTCCGGATTATCATTAAATTCATTAGGGAAAAATTCTTTCTCAAATACAACTATCTTTTCATCCATTGTTTTAAGAATATCATTTACTGCATATAAAAGTTCTTTAATACCTTTTCCGCTAACTGCTGAAATCGGGAATACCTTTATGCCTTGTGGCTCGAATTCTTCCTTTATCTTACCTATAAAGCTATCCTCTTCATCATAAATAGCATCTATTTTATTAGCCGCAATAACTTGTGGTCTTTCTAAAAGCTCCGGATTATATGCTTCTAATTCAGCATTAATTATTTTGATATCTTCAATAGGATCTCTTCCTTCAACAGATGCAGCATCTACCATATGAATGATAACTTTTGTTCTTTCGATATGCTTAAGGAATTCATGGCCTAAACCAATTCCTTCACTGGCACCTTCGATAAGACCCGGAATATCTGCAATTACAAATCCGTTTCCTTCATCTAAATCAACTACGCCTAGATTAGGATTTAGGGTTGTAAAATGGTAATTAGCTATCTTTGGAGTCGCATTAGTTACACGTGATAACAATGTTGATTTTCCAACATTAGGAAAACCTACAAGTCCCACATCTGCAATAACTTTAAGTTCAAGTCTTACCCAAAGCTCTTTAGCCTTTACACCCGGTTGAGCATATTTAGGAACCTGCATTGTAGCTGTAGCATAATGCTGATTACCCTTTCCGCCTCTACCACCTTTTAATATTATCTCTCTACGATTTTCACCTGACATATCTGCAATAACTTTGCCGGTTTCATCATCTTTGATAATAGTTCCTTCCGGAACCTTTATAATAAGGTCTTCACCATTTTTTCCATGTTTATTCTTTTTACCACCCTCATCACCAGCTTGAGCCACATATTTACGAACATGTCTAAAATCCGTAAGTGTGTTAAGTCCTTCATCAACTTCAAATATAAGATCTCCGCCTTTGCCGCCATCACCGCCGTCCGGTCCGCCATTAGCAACAAACAACTCTCTACGGAAACTTACATGTCCATCTCCACCTTTTCCCGATTTAATAAATATCTTTGCACTATCTGCAAACATAAGTACCTCCTAATAATGTATAAAAGGCTTCAACCAAGCAGATTGAAGCCAATTAATATCTAACTATTCAGCTACAGGGTAGATAGAAACTTGTTTCTTATCTCTGCCCTTTCTCTCGAATCTTACTACACCATCTACTAATGCAAATAATGTATCATCTCCACCTCTGCCTACGTTTG
>JAVBUL010000267.1:0-23383 GCA_031555415.1 Lachnospiraceae bacterium
AATCTAGAGAGTGAGGGGTATGTTGTAACAAATAAAGCAGAAATTATTGCTGCTTCCTATGGAGTGTCAAAGGCAAATTATGATGTAATGCATAAAATAGAGCATTATAAGCTGTTTAACTGGAATGAGTATAGTGCAGACCATGAGACATTTCCTAGTAATCCGTCAAATGATGATAAGGATTATCTTACTCTAGTTTATCTAAATAATGATGGTATTCATCTTGTGACTTGTGAGGAAGGAGAGTGTATAGCATATAATAATGATAAAACTGAGTTTTTCAGAAAACAAATAAGTGGAGAATATTTTATTCAGAATGTGCCTAGACTTCCGGAATTTGGTCAGGGACATGATTGTTCATGGGCAGCAGCATTGACCTCGGCATTACTGGCAATGGGTATAAAGACAACTTATGAGCATGTAATGGGAGTATCAGGTGCATGCTATAGAATTGCATTTTGTTCACCGGAGTGGGACTACAGCAGCGTAGATGGATTGGTTGCCTATGACTATGCAACACCGGGATACAAAGCATTTGGCTTTTTACCGAGGTTTGATGAAAGAGTGGATAAAGAGAATCGTGCAGAAGTACGTAAGAAAATATTAGCTGAAATCAAGCACAATATGCCGGTACTTGGAATTAATCTTCGTGTAGCTCCGGAATGGGGAGTAATATGTGGTTATAAAGATAATGGTTCAGAGCTATTTTGCCGCACGAAATATGACGGAGAAGAAGAAAATTATTTGCCAATTGATAACTGGCCGTTTATTATCACTTATTTTGATAAAAAGCAGACACCACCTACAGAAAAGGAAAATCTTATTAATTCATTAAGAATCTTAATAGATTGTGCAAGGCAAGAACGTAATCGTGGTTATGGTATTGGTTTTGAAGGCTATGAAATATGGATGAATGACTTAAGGGATGAAGAATGGTATATAAAAAATAATGACGAACAGTTTGCCAGACGTCTTTCGGTGAATCAGTTCTGTGCACTGGCATTGTATGATGCAAGAAAAGCGGCGTATTTATATCTAAATGAAAGTAAAGCATTGTTGCCAGAAAAGGCTGATGAAATTAATAAAATTAGTATGCTTTTCAAAGAAATCTCTGAAAAGGCAGAGGAAGTTCATGCTATGATATATAGCAGTGAATATTTGGAAGGAAAAGGGGCTCGAAAATTCTGGACGAAGGAAAAGCGTGAAAAACAAGCCAACCTACTATCAGAAATGCTTTGTGCAGAACGTGAAGCTGTATCAATAGCTATCGAAATAATAGATTAGAAAGGAAATACATGAGTTATTATGAACAAAGATGTATTTGAAAATTTTCCAAGCTTCGAAACGGAACGTCTGGTTATAAGACAATTTAAGGAAACTGATTTTGAGGAGTTTGTTAAATGGCACAATTATAGGGATATTATTTATTATGGAGAAGGACTTTATAATTTTAAAAAGAATGACAAGGAAAATTTTATTAAGTTCTTTACGAAAAAAGTACCTAGAATGTTTGAAACAAAAGAATGTGGAATTTGGTGTATTGCCAAGAAGGATACAGGAAAAAGTATTGGACTTATTGAAGTATGTAGATATGATGGATATTCAGATACAGCACAAATTCATTACTCACTTTCAAAAGAAGAGCGTCAGAAGGGATATATGACAGAAGCTGCTAAATGTATGATTAATTGGGTATTTAATACAGTAGAAATCAATCGTATATATACATATGTTATAGAGAAAAATGAAGCTTCAGCCAGAGTACTTAAAAGATGTGGCTTTCAGCTTGAAGGTATTATGCGTCAGTCAAGTGCCAATAAATATACAAAAAATGGTGAAGAAATAAAAAGTACAAAAGCAGATAGCTTTTTTATTGACCAGAAAGAGTATAGAAATGAATGTATTTATGCACTGCTAAAAGAAGATTATATAAAAAACACCCCTTGACACATAATATCATTGTGTTAAAATAAGTATTAACAAACACAGACAGAAGCGTTGACGAGGAGGAGTACGTGCTAATCCGGATGAGCAGAGAGAAGATGGTTGGTGAAAATCTTCGTGAAGGGAGCATGGAAGTAGCCTTTGAGCTTTGGACCGAACAGTTTATCTAAGTAGACTCCAACGGAAATTCCCACCGTTATCTAGGGAAGCGATATCGGAATGGTTTATTATTTTCCCGTATTGTAATGAGAGCAGAAGTATTTCTGAATTTAGGTGGTACCACGGCACGTTAGTTCGCCCTAAGCATAAGCTTAAGGCGGGCTTTTTTTGTTCTGTTTTTGTAATGATTTTACAGGAGGTATCCATCATGGATAAGAAGTATGATTTTAAAAAGGTAGAAATGGAAATGGAGAAAATGTGGGAGGAAAACGATATTTACAAGTATCAAAATGAAAAAGAGCGAAAAGTTTTTTCTATAGATACTCCTCCACCAACAGTAAGTGGGAAGCTTCACATTGGTCATGTTTTCTCGTATACTCAGGCAGAAATGATTGCCAGATTTAAAAGAATGCAGGGATTTGATGTATTTTATCCCTTTGGTTTTGATGACAATGGTTTGCCAACAGAACGATTGGTAGAAAAGGATGAAAATATTAGAGCGTCAGAACTACCTAGAAGTGAGTTTCAAAATAGGTGCATGAGGACAATTGGGAAGTATGAGAATGAATTTAAATCTTTATGGAAAAGACTTGGCTTTAGTGTTGATTGGTCACTTGAGTATCAGACAGTTTCTAAATTGTCACAAAAGATATCTCAGAAATCGTTTTTAGAGCTGGTAAAAATGGAAAAGGCATATATGAAAGAATCTCCGGTTTTATGGTGTACGGAGTGTCAGACCTCTATTGCACAGGCAGAATTAGAGACAAAAGAATGTGAGACAACATTTAATTATTTGAATTTTAGTACTCCGATAGGAAATTTATTGATTGCGACCACAAGACCAGAGTTGCTTTATGGATGTGTATGTATTTTTGTTCATCCGGAGGATTCAAGATATAAAGAATTTATTGGAAAGAATGCTACAGTACCTTTATATGACTTTGAAATTCCAATTATATCTGATGAATCGGTTTCGATTGAAAAGGGAACAGGTGCAGTTATGTGTGCAACATTTGGTGATTTGACAGATATGGAATGGTATAAGAAGTATAATCTGCCATATAGAGAAACAATAATGCAAAATGGAATAATAAATGAGGATGTTTTGTATATTGGCGGAATGAAAACCAAAAAGGCAAGAGAAAAAATAATAGAATTATTGTCGGAAAAAGGGCTGATTGTTAAAAAAGAAAGCATAACGCACAGCGTTGCAGTACATGAGCGTTGTGGAACAGATGTTGAGATTATTCCTTCAAACCAGTGGTATATTGATGTACTATCAGAAAAAGAGAGATTTTTACAAGCAGCAGATGAAATAAAATGGCATCCTGAACACATGAAAAATAGGTACAAAATATGGGTAGAGAATCTTAAATGGGATTGGTGTATTTCAAGGCAAAGGTATTTTGGAGTACCTTTTCCTGTTTGGTATTGCAAGGATTGTAAAAAACCGATTTTTGCAGAAGATATGCAGCTTCCTGTTAATCCATTAGAAGAGAAACCACTTAAAAAATGTGAGTGTGGCTGTAATGAGTTTATTCCGGAGGAGGCGGTTTTCGATACATGGGCTACATCTTCTGTAACGCCACTTATTAATGCTAAGTTTGGAGAAGAAAATGATATTTCAAAAGAAATACTTCCAATGGGGATGAGAAATCAAGCGCATGAAATTATACGAACATGGGCATTTTATACCATTGTAAAGAGCTTATATCATACAGGACAGATTCCGTGGAAGGATATTATGATTAGTGGATTTGTATTGGCTAAACCGGGAGAAAAGATAAGTAAATCAAAGAATAATGATTCAAATACACCAATGACTTTGATTGAAAATCATTCAGCAGATGCTATAAGGTATTGGGCAGCTAATAGTAAGCTGGGAACAGATACATTTTTTAGTGAGGATGATTTGAAAATATCAAAAAGATTTATAACAAAGCTTTATAATGCCTCTAAATTTGCGGTTATGCAATTAGGAGATTATGAGAAATCGGAAGATATAGATATATCTAAGCTATTGCCGATTGATAGGTGGATATTGGAGCGGGTAAATGAGACTACAATAGCAGTTACCAAGCTTTTAGAAGATTATGAGATTGGTCAAGCAAGACATGAAATTGATACTTTGTTTTGGAGGGATTTTTGTGATTATTATATTGAGATTGCAAAGGAAAGACTTTATCAGCCCCAAAAGCATGGAATAGAACAAAGGCGTTCAGGTCAGTATGCTTTGTACAATAGTTTGTTGGGTATACTAAAACTTTATGCGATTTATACACCGTATGTTACGGAATATATTTTTCAGGACTTTTATAGTAAGCATGAGAACGTTGCATCGATACACCAGATGATATGGAATACACATGAGACAAGTAATATTTATATTGAATTTGGAGAGCATATAAAAGAAGTAATAGGCGAAGTTCGTAGAAAAAAGACAGAGCAACAAATGTCAATGAAAGATGAAATACCGGAACTTATAATAACTTGTCCTAAGAGATTTCTGGAATTTTATAAATATACTGAGCAAGATATTAAGGCTTGTACAAGTGCTGGTAAAATTGTATTTAGAAGTTGATTTAAATATGTGGACATAATCTTTAAAAATATTACTTGACAAATATATTAAAGATATGTTATTTTAATGTTAATTGGGAGAATGAGAATATGTAAAAATAAGTTGCTTAATGTTAATAGTGATGGAATACTTATATAAGCAGAATCCCAAGAGGAAACTGCTTTTTTTGTGTATAGAAAAGGGAGAAGGAAGGAGAAGGTCTAATGATATAAAGTTGTATGTATGAAAGGTTCTGATAAATAAGTATCTTAAAATGGAAAACAAATAGGAGAAATTACAAAATGAAGAAGAAAAAATTGAAAAAATGATGTTAATTCTAATATTAATGATTATAGGAATGGTTTGTTTAAATAGAGAAGAATATTTTGCAAAACCAGCTTATAAGTTTGTGTTAATAGGAATGAAAGATTCAGATGGTGCCGATAGACAAGATGGATGGTATAATAATTGGGATACTAACAATTCATTATCCTTGATGAATTTAAAATATTATGTAGGTACATCGGTTAAAACGGGCAACTGTACTAGTACAAGTGGTTTGAATTATATGAAAAATGCTGGGATTTTTATAATCCACACTCATGGTTCTCAGGATTCAGTGAAGTTTACAAGTTCAAATGGAATAGTAACAAATTTAACCACAACAATGCTAAATGCATTATCAAGTAATGCATTATCAGATAATGAATTAGTGATATATGGAACATGTTCAGCAGGTAAGGGAGGAGCAAGTGCAACAAATATAGTTAATTCAACATATAATAAAGGAGCTAAACATGTAATTGGATTTAAAGGAATCACAAAGGTAACGCAGACAAATGATTTCATACACCAATTTATACATGAATTGGGTACAGATAAAGAAACTATAGGAGATGCCTATGATAATGCATTATTTTGGGTGAGGGTTTGGAATTGGGGATCGGCAGGAGGAATAGATGATGTTCTTATTAAAGGAAGTAAAAGTGATAAATTCAGATAAAATTAAAATTTTATGAGGAGGCTATTGATGTACTTGATTTCGATTACATTAATGAATGAAAATTATGTTGAAGATTATTAAGAGGAACATTAGATATGTAGTAATATTTTTAGTAATACTTATTATTAGCTTTATAGTTTTTGGAATTATTGATATTATAAGGTTTAAAAATGGGAAAGAGCCTATTTTTATTGTTAATCAGGAACATTTAAATGATGGTGGAACAGTGGTATATTATGGAATAGGATATCAACTGATTGAATGGAAACAAATAGATGATAGTGTGATTTCAGATATTGTTTATCTCACAGGCAAAGAGTGCCATGTATTATTCTTTGTAGATATTAATGAAGGTCCTACTATACAATTAGATTTACTAAATTAAGAAAGTGGAGGAAAAATAGGAGTGAAAAGACAGAATTACATAGTAGTTATTCTTTATACAATAACAATGCTACTTATTTACAATCAAAATATTCATGCAAGTATTGAGAGTACTGAATATGATTTAAAAGAAGAATTTGAAATAATGTATGACATATCAGGAAATCAAAGAATTGTTGATGAAGAATATCAACAGGTTGGATTTCATAGTAATAGAATAGATGCAGATGAAAGAAAAAATATTTCAAAAGAAGAAGCAAATAAAATGATTAGTATATTTGCGGATGAAGTTATAAATGTATCAGAATATACACAAGAAAAAATAGAATATAACGAAGAAAACCAATATTATACAATAACTTATTATAAATATAATAATGGTTATAAGACACAAGATTTTTGCTTTGTTGATATGGATACTAATGGAAAAATAATATCATATGTAGCAATGAATCAAGGAAGTTTTGATAATATTGATATGACACATATTAACAAAGAGTATATAGATTTATATTTAGATAGCGTGATTGGTGGTTATGATGAAGAGATTTTTTTAGGATGGGAAATTAATGATACAATAGCAATACTTGATAACTATAATAATCCACAAATGCTAGTATAAGTGATTTTTTCATTATCAGATGGAAGCTTTTTAGAACAATCATTTTTTATTAATATAAATAACTAAATGATATTATAGACAATAAGTTATTAGTCAATTGTGACAAAAGGTGTTATATATGAATAGTTAATTGAGAAAGGTTGAGAAGATGAATAAAGTAAGAAAAATAATACACTTCTTATAAGATACTAAATTCATATAAACAAGAGATAAGGAGATGAAAAGAAATGGAATGGAAAAAATTATTATCATTAGAGATACAAATTAAGAAGGATGATGAACCAAAGGAGTTTCAAAAATATCCTATAAGTGAGCTAGAAAAAGATTATAAATCAATAATTTCAAGTGCTGCATTTAGAAGATTACAAGATAAGACGCAGGTGTTTCCATTAGATAAAAGTGATTTTATTAGAACTAGATTGACACATTCCATAGAAGTTTCAACAATTGCAAGGCAATTGGGAATTATGATTACAAAAAATGAAACTAATTACTTACAAGATGATTTTAAAGAAGATTATATTGCAAGAGATATTCCTGTAATTTTATCATGTGCAGGATTACTTCATGATATTGGAAACCCACCATTTGGTCATTTCGGTGAAGTAATAATAGGAGAATGGTTTAAGAAAGAATTTAAAAAAGATAATTTTTCATATAAAGGAAAACCAATTAGAGATATTCTTATTGAACAAATGAAAAGAGACTTAGAAAACTTCGAAGGTAATGCACAAGCCTTACGAATATTATCAAGAGCCAAGAATCATGAAGGTGGATATGATGTTAATCTTACATATGCAGTCTTAAATGCATTAGTGAAGTATCCAACAAGTTCGGTGGGCGTTGAACCAAAAAATGAAGATGTAAAAAAACATAAATTTGGTTATTTTTACTCAGAAAGAGAAATAATGAGTAAGATATGTCAATCAACAGGAACTAAAAACGGAGATGATTATGTTAGGCATCCACTTGCATATTTGATGGAGGCAGCAGACGATATAGCTTATACTACTGCTGATTTAGAAGATGCTCTAAAAAAAGGGCTATTTACTTTAGAACAATTTATAACTTATTTTGAAAAGAAAACTAAAGAGGTAAATTGTAATTATTCAGGACAACTTTTGGACAATTTGAGAGATATAATTAAAAAGGAAGAAAAAAATATTGAAAGTGATTTAACAGCATTCCAAAAATGGATGGATTTAGTTCGAAAATGGTTAATGTATGCAGTTTCTTTTTGCTTTTCAAAAAATCATGATGCAATTTTAAATGGCGAATATAAACATGATATGTTTTTTAAAACTAATAATGAACAGACTCTTCAAATTTTAAAAGGAGCAATGAGAGAATTTGTATATAATAATAAAGAAATTCTAAAACTTGAATTGTCAGCAAAAAAAATAATCGAATCATTACTGAATGATTTTATATATGCAGTTTTATATTGGGAAGAGGAATCTGGAAATATTGATGGTTATAAGATGTCAAAAGCTGATATAAAACTAATCAATATTATTTCTACAAATTATAAAAATGATTACATTAGAGCTAAAACAGAAGATGAAGCAGAAAATCTATATTTAAGATTTATGATGGTAACAGACTATATTAGTGGCATGACGGATTCATATGCAAAGAATTTATATCATGAATTAAATGGAATAGACTAGAAATTAATATCACAAAGATAACTTCATGATTTTATTTTTGTGCTATCAAGTTAAAAGATTTTGTTGACAACACAATTTTAGTGTGATAACATACCTTTAACTTAAAACAGAAAGGCAATGATGAGGAATAGTAAGTGTTAGTGATTTCGCAGAGAGAAGATGGTAGGTGTAAATCTTCATTGATCTAATATTGAAGCAGTCTCGGAGCTGTGAACCGAACAGAGAACTCTTAGTAGGCTTCAACGGATTTCCACCGTTATTTAGGAAACAATATCGGAGAGCTCCCGTATTGATAGAGTGCAGAGAAATCTGAAAATAGGTGGTAACACGGACAATAGTTCGCCCTAGGTTGATAATAGTCAACCTGGGGCTTTTTTAATTAATAAGAAACTCTTAAAATCTTTTGTTTTGAGTAAATAAAACGGAAAGGAGAAATATATAATGACAGCAAATGAGTTAAGAAGGAAGTATGTGAATTTTTTTGAAGAAAGGGGGCATAAAGAAATCGCGTCTGCTTCACTTTTGCCGGAAAATGATCCAACAGTTTTATTTACTACAGCAGGAATGCATCCACTAGTACCATATCTATTGGGTGAAAGTCATCCACAAGGAAGACGGCTTACAGATATTCAAAAATGTGTAAGAACAGTAGATATTGATGAGGTAGGAGATGATACACATCTTACCTTTTTTGAAATGATGGGAAATTGGTCTTTAGGTGATTATTTTAAAGAGGAAGTTATATCAATGAGTTTTGATTTTTTAACAAATGCTTTAAATATTCCAATGGAGCGCCTTGCAGTAACAGTGTTTGAAGGTGATTTGCTAGTGCCACGTGATACTGAATCAGAAATGATATGGAGAAAAAAAGGATTAACAAGTGAGCAAATATTTTTCTATGGCAGAGAAGAAAACTGGTGGGGTCCTGTTGGACAAACTGGCCCAACAGGACCGGATACAGAAATATTTTATGATATGGGGAAGCCAAAGTGCAGTGTGAATTGTGGACCTGCTTGTAACTGTGGAAAATATGTTGAGATATGGAACAATGTATTTATGCAGTTTAATATGGAATCTGACGGAAGCTTTACTGAACTTCAACAAAAAAATGTTGATACAGGTATGGGGCTTGAACGAGTTTTAACAATAATTAATGGAAAAACAAATGTTTATGATACAGAGTTATTTATTCCTGTTATGACTTGCCTTGATGAAATACTTCGTAATATAAATAATGAAATGCCTGAAAAAGATAAACGAATTATATGTGAACATATTAGGGCAATTAGTTTTATGCTGGGTGATCCTAAACGAATAAGTCCATCCAATACTGAACAGGGCTATATTTTAAGACGATTAATTCGTAGAATAGTAAGATTATTAAAAAAATCAGGAGTTAATCAAAACTGTTTATGTGATTTAGTAAAAGTTATAATTAACCAATATAAGGATGTATATACAGAATTGGCTGAAAACGAAGGCTTTATCATAGAACAATTACAAAAAGAAATTGATTTATTTGGAAAGACTTTAGACTTGGGATTAAAAAAGGCTGATAAATATCTTGAAAATGTTGATAAAAACAATGCTTTAAGTGGAGAGTTAGCATTTAAGCTATATGATACTTATGGTTTTCCTATTGAGTTTACGTGCGAATTGGCAAAGGAAAGAGGATGTTTAGTTGATATGCAGTCATTTCAAAATGAATTTGAAAAGCATCAAAATATATCAAGAAAAGGAGCAGAGAAGAAATTTAAGGGAGGTTTGGCAGATAATAGTATTCAGACTGCTAGGCTGCATACTGCAACACATTTATTAAATGCTGCTTTAAGACATGTTCTTGGCGAAGAGGTTTCTCAACGTGGTAGTAATATAACATCGGAAAGACTTAGGTTTGACTTTTCATTTCATAGAAAGTTGACGCCGGATGAGCTTACAGAGGTTACAAGAATTGTTAATGAAGCAATTGAAAAGAAGATAGAAGTATCGATGAGGGAAATGAAGCTGGAGGAAGCTTATGAACAAGGAGCTATAGGAGTGTTTTCAAACAAGTATGAAGAGCTTGTGAAAGTATATTTGATACAAGGTTATTCAAGCGAAATATGTGGTGGACCACATGCTAAAAATACAGGAGAATTGGGTTCATTTAAAATTATTAAGGAAGAAGCTTCTTCAGCAGGGGTAAGACGGATAAAGGCAATAATTTCAGGAGAATAATTTTGGATTAGGAGTGGTAGAAGTATCATCACTCCTAATATTTTTTGATTTATTTATTGACTCATAAAAGAATATATGTTACCATAATTTTAATTGGAAACTGTTCCAAAATAATGCAGTTTTGAAAGGAGAATAGCAATGAAAAAATTAAATGTATATGAGGTAATAGAAAACTAATTGAATATTGGGCATATTATTCTTAAAATGCCACATTTTAACTCTTATGAATAGCTTTACTTTTGCTAAACACATATAAGATGTGTTTTTTTTGTACTCTTTTTTAGGAAATATAATGTGCCCAAAACCAAGAAAAGGAGAAAAACACATAGTATGAAAGAAAAGATGGAAGGTTTGGTAACAGCTGTTTATAGGGAACGTTACGTGGTGAGATTAAAGAGTGAAACTTCACCATTAGATGGTGAAGAAATTTTCGCAAGGCTAAAAGCAGGAATTTATTATACAAGTAAATATAATGAAAAGTTTCCAACTGTAGGGGATATAATTGAGTTAGAATATAACCCTATAGGAGATAGCTTGATAGTTAAAACAATAAGTAGAAAATCAAAATTTTCTAGAAGTGATTCTTGGGCTATAGAAGGTGAACAAGTCGTTGCAGCTAATTTTGATTATGTTTTTATTATGATGTCTCTTAATTTTGACTTTAATTTAAAACGTTTGGAAAGATATATAACATCATCTTGGCAAAGTGGAGCGAAGCCGGTTGTTGTATTGACTAAAGCAGATATTGCAAACGATATTGAAGAAAAGATAAAAAAGGTCAAAAAAATTGCAATGAATGTAGATATATATGCAGTAAGTTGCGTTACAGGAGAAGGGATGGATAATCTTAAAAAATATTTACAACCTGATAAAACAATAGTATTTCTTGGTTCGTCAGGTGTTGGAAAATCGACATTTACAAATTATTTATTAGGAAAAGAAGTTATGAAGACAATGGAAATTAGGGAAGATGACTCAAAGGGGCATCATACAACAACACATCGTCAACTATTTGTATTAGAAAATGGAGCTAAAATCATAGATACACCGGGAATGAGGGAGCTTGGTATGATGAATGTAGATGATGGAATTGAACATAGTTTTTATGATGTTCAAAGCTTAATTATGCAATGCAAATTTAGTAAATGTACACATACTATTGAGCCGGATTGTGTAATTAAAGAGTCATTGGAAAATGGCACTTTATCAGAAGCAAGATGGAAGAATTACTTGAAAATACAAAGGGAATCGGCAGCTCATAGAGTAAAAAAGAAAAAAGTAAAAGAACTTAAAACAGTTAATAGAAAAATGATGAAAACGTATCCATCAAAAATAGGCAGCAGAGAGGAAGAATGGTAAAATGAATAAATTAACTATAAGACCGGAAACGAAAGAGGATTATTTTAATGCAGAATACATGACAAAGAAGGCTTTTTGGAATTTACATCATCCGGGGTGTGATGAGCATTATCTTGTACATTTGCTTAGAGAAAGTGATGATTATGTCAAAGAACTTAGCAGGGTAGCGGAAATAGATGGAAAAATTGTAGGCGGAATATATTATTCTAAGGCATATGTTTTAGATGAGAATGATAATAGAGCAGATATCTTAACCTTTGGACCTTTATGTGTAGATCCGGAATATCAAAATAGTGGCGTGGGAGGAAAGTTATTAAATGCTACTATAGAGGAAGCAAGAAAAAAAAGATATAAAGGGATTGTTATTTTTGGTGAACCGGGTTACTATCCAAAACACGGCTTTAAAACCTGCGACAACTTTGGCATTACAACAAAAGACGGAAAGAATTTTGATGCATTTATGGGATATGAGATTGTGCCAAACGCTTTTGAAAATATTTGCGGTAAATTTTATGAATCTACGATTTTTGAACAATTATTTCCAGATAAGGTGGAAGAATTTGATAAAAGATTTCCTTACATGGAAAAGTTGAAGCTGCCTGGACAATGGGATTAAGAAGTATATTCAAAAGCATTTGATTGACAACGTTAATATAGTTTTATAAAATGTAGTAAGAGTACAAACTCTGATTGATGTTGCAAAACCAGTAAGGGATGAGAATTCACTTAATCTTCTTATTATAAAGAACACAGTTAGGTCAATATTAGAAATAAGTAGAAAGGATAAAGTGTGCAGAAAAATATTGATGTTAATAAGGTAGTTGGGTTGATGTTAGAAGGAACTGTGCTTGACAAATTTACTTTTCACACAGGGTTTGAATTAACTTTTTCTAGAATATCCAATGAAGATAATGTATTACCTATAATAATAAAGCTTAATATAGAAACTAAGTGGTGGTTTGGAGAATTTGATGAATGGAATCAAAAAGTTAAAAATTGCACTGAAAAGTTAAATATTGTTGAGCCAGATGAACCAGTATTGGCATTTGAGTTGGCCGTGTTGAGGTGGTCAGAAGAATCCATGGTAGAAAAAGTTAGTATAGAGAAGGATTATACCACATTGACTTTTAGCTGTGGTAAATCTATTACACTACAAAATTATGATGAGATAGGTTGTGCATGGGAGTTAATTGAATGTTATCCTAATAATAGTTGGTCTGTGATATGTGAGAATGGTGAGTTTGAGATAACAAGTCCTTATGCGGATATGAATTACTCAAAAGAATGGATAGAATTTATAAATAAGAAGAAAGAATTTGAAAAGGCATCTTTTTATTATAACAATAATGTAGATGAAAATAAAAAGAAGAATGATTTAAAAAATGCTCTGTATGATATGGAATTATTAAATCAATTATCTGTAATAAGATTGATGGGAGAAGGGTATATATTTCCTGATAGTATAGAGTTAGTTTTAGAAGATGTTGTAAAGATGGCGATAACTGGACATGAGGAGTGTGCTGGATGGGCAGGAGTTGCATTAAATCATCTAAACATGAAAAAATGGAAGAAAAAAATAACAGAGTTAATTATTTTTTATACAGAGTGCAATAGAAATGATAGCTCAGTATTTCATTATTCTTGGCTGTTATTATATAAGCTTGGTTTTAAAAATGCACTAAAAGAGTATATTGAAAAATATAAAGAATACATGGTTGGTGAGTTAGATGAAAATGATTTGTTAGAGATAGATAATATGGTTGAACGTTAAGATTAAAATTTTACTTGGAGATATTTCATTGAGATTTTATCAAAGTTAAATAAGGAGAATTATGATTACAAAAATAAGAGAAAAAGTTGTAAAATTAATGAAAGGTAAATCATCACCAGAACAGTTAATGAATGAGTTAGGGATAGATAAGCAGACAATTAATGAATGCATAAAACAAATTCTTCTTCAAGGTGAACAGATGCAAGATAGTGAATCTATTGAAGATGGAATCTACTTATTATTTGCATATGAGAACTATTCAAGTTCATTTGTTGACATATTAAATAAACTAATGCTGTGTGAATGGCATAAAGAGCATGAAAATATTGCCATGCTTTTACAACGGTTAAAGTCCCCCAAAAGTATAGGAGTTTTATATGAAACAGCAAATAAGCAGTTTAAATATTTGGAGTATGATGAGTTTTTTGCTTTAGCTGTAAAATGTATATGGGGATTAGGTGATATAGGAACACTAGAGTCATATATTAAGTTAGAAACTTTATCTAAATCAGAAAATGAAATTATTAAAGAAAATGCATTAAAGCAGATGAGTAGAATAGAAAAGCGAAGGAAAAAAGACAATGGATGAACTAAAGCAAATAGTAAAAGGGTTTTATAATAAAGATCATTTCTTGAAGAGATTTATAATGGTATTGGTAGCGGTTATTATAATGGGATTTTGTTTATCATTTCTCTTGTTAGTAAATTGGGGAACTGATTCGTGTACAATGATGAGTAAGGCGATTTCAACAACAGTTGGATTATCAATAGGAAACTGGCAGGCGATTTTTAATACAATATTACTTATACTAGTTATAGTTTTCGGTGGAAGAAATATTGGATTTGGTACTATTATAAATATGTTTTTAGTTGGATATTCAATAGACCTTTTTACAGGGATATGGAATAAGGTATTGCCATTAGAAATGTTTGATTTGTTATGGGTGAAAATTGTGGTATTTATACCGGCATTGATAGTGTTTGTAATTGCGGCAGCAGTATATATGACTGTTGATATGGGAACAGCACCGTTTGATGCAATTATATTTACTATATCTGAGCATATTAAAAAAGTTCCATTTATGTATCTTCGCATTATATATGATGCTCTTGCGGTGACGATTGGTTTAATATTTGGTGGTAAACTACAAATAGTTACTGTGCTTATGGTTGTTATGCTTGGACCGATTATAAGTTTTATTGGAGTAAGGATAAATAAGTTTATAGAAAGATAAAAATTGCATTTTACGAGGAGAATATATTGATGATAGAGTATAGAAAAGCAATTATTGAAGACTGTGGTTTACTTGCTAAAATACGTACAGATTTTTTAGTTGAAGCTAATGGTGTAGATAGCGAAGATGAAAAAGAATTACTACGTGTAAGCAATGAAAAGTTTTTAACAGAATCATTGGCAGATGGAAGCTTTGTTGCGTGGTTAGCAGTTGAAGATGATGTGATTATTGCAACAAGTGGAATTTCATTCTATAAACTGCCACCTAACAAAAAATGTCCTACAGGTAAGATGGCATACATAGGCAATATGTTTACTTCGGTTTTGAGGACATCTCAAATGATATGGTATATTACATAACATAGTGGTCATTGTTTTATATGAGAATAACGGAGGTAGGGTGGTAGATATAGCACCACTACTTGATTTCTAAAGTAAAGGAGGAGATGTTCAATGGGAAATATTAGATTAATTGAGCCGACATTGGAATATGAAAATGATATTTGGCAATTTAGACAGGAGATATTGGAATCAGATGATATGGATAAGTTTGCTGGATGTGGTAATCTTGAGAAATGCACGTCAGCAAGAGAATGGATAGAGGCAGTTTCTATAATAAGTGACGAAAAGAGATGTCCAAAAGATAAAGTACCGTCAAATTATTATATAGCAGTTAGAGAAGATGATAACAAAATTGTTGGAGTAATCGATTTACGACATCATATTAATCATCCTGTTTTGGGAACATGGGGTGGTCATATGGGATATATTGTACGCCCTAATGAGAGAAAAAAAGGATACTCAAAAGAAATGTTAAGACTTAATTTGCTTAATTGCAGGTCACTAAATATAGATAAAGTCTTAGTAACATGTCTTGTGGATAATATTGCTAGTGAGAAAACAATTATCGCAAACGGTGGTATATTTGAAAAGACAATAGAAGTAGATGGTTCTCAGTTTAAAAGGTATTGGATAACAGTATAGAGGAGTGAATGAAATGAACTATAAATTAGCGATAGGTGAAAATGCAGAATCAGTATACAATCTAGTACAAAATACGATAAAAACTGTTTATCCCAAGTACTATCCGGCAGAGGTTGTTGACTTTTTTTGTGTACATCATGGTATAGAAACTATTAAGAAAGATATAGAAAGTGATAATATGAGTGTACTTGTTGTTGATAATGAGATAGTGGGTACAGGAAGCTTTGTAGATAACCATATTACACGTGTGTATGTGTCCCCTGATTGTCAGGGTAAGGGATATGGGACATTTATAATTAAAAGTATTGAAAATGAGATTGCAAAAAAGTACGATAAAGCGTATTTAGATGCATCACTTCCAGCGGCAAGGCTCTATGAAAAGTTAGGGTACAAGACAGTAAGTCATGAGAAGTATCCGGTAGAGAATGGTGTGATTTTGGCATATGAAATTATGGAGAAGGTGTTTTAAAGGAGAAGAAAAATATGGAGTGTATATTTGAAACAGAAAATTTAATAGTTAGAAAATTTGAAATAGAAGATGCAAAAGTATTATATGAAAATCATTTAGAGGATGAAGTGAAAAAAGTGGATTCCTAATGAAAGTTATTCAAATATTGAAGAAACAGAAGGAGCAATTCATTTTTATGTAGATTGTGTAAATAATAAACATTTACCTTATGTTTTAGCAGTTGAGTTAAAGGAAACAGGAGAGTTAATTGGAGATACAGGAGTAAACGAAGTTGAAGGAAATGAAGACGAAGTAGAAATTGGATATAGTATATGTAAAAAATGTAGTGGAAAGGTATATTAATGGAACTGAAAAGTTTTCTTTTATAGCTGAAAAGTCTACAGGAGGTATGAAAAAATTTATTGATAGTAGAAATGGTGATATTAGAACTAACCCTGTTAAAGACGAAAAAGAATTAACAAGTGGGAATATGTTTTATATTACGTGCATTGATGAATCAGAGAAATTAAAGCCTTTTTATGATAAGTGCATAGATTACATTTGATTGAGTCATATGGAACCGGAATACGTAGAATTTTCAGTATGTATAAGCAATGCTCAGAACAGCCCAAAATTGAAGTGACTTCAAATACCTTTAAGATTATTTTGCCAAATATGAATTCATTATCGGTGAAAGAAAATGAAAGAAAAATCCTTGAAATATCTTCACAGGAGCAGACCATCATTAATTACATTACAGAACATGGACAAATTTCTGAGGCACAAATACAGGATGTACTTAATATTAGAAAGACGCGTGCATATACAATTGCAAAGAAAATGTGTGATAAAGGTCTTATTATATCTGTTGGAAGAGGCTCCCAAAAGAAATATTTATTATCTTAGAATAAATGTAGACAATTATTAAAAAAGGTAAAAAATTATGAACGAAGCTCTAGACAAAAACGAATATATGCGTCGTCTTATCAGGCACATTGAAGACAATCTGACATCTGAATTAGATGCGGTGTTGCTATCTCGTGCGGGGTTTGTTTCAAGAGCCCAATTATATCGGGATTTTTATAGCTTGACAGGACATTCCGTAAAAGAATATATTCGAAAAAGGAGATTATCCAATGCTCTTTCGTTAATAAAGGCTTCCGAAATTCCACTTGCTGATATTGCTTATCAATGTGGCTATTCATCACAGCAAACTCTTTGCCGCGCAGTAAAAAAAATGCTTGGCATGACACCGCTTGAATATAAAAGTGCAGATATATATTATTTTTATCCACCTTTTGAGGGTGAGCCGGTACAAGCGGTAATGCTTTCAACTGATACTCTTCCGGAAACTGTTTGTTTTCATTTTTACCATTCCGGCATAAAGGACATTGAAAATAAGGCAGTAAATACTTTCTTAAATATTGTCCCTGATTATAAAGGAAGAATTTTTGGTAGGAATGGTAAGTCTGAAATTAATAAATTTTGTTATGAATTATATCTAACAGATACAGAACGTGATTATACTATTTTGAAAGAACATGGTTATGTATTATCAAAAATAAATACTCAGTTTACTGCTATATTTGCTACTTCTACTGTTAAGAATAACGAGAATAAAATTAACTCTGCATGGAATTATTTGTATCAAACTTGGTTACAAAGTAGTATGTTTGAATATACTCACGAGCCATATTATGAAGAGTATATATTGCAAGATGGAAAACCTAAAAAATTAAAGCTCTATCTTCCTGTTAAAAAACGTGAGGAAGAAATGAAAATTACTTTGATAAACAATCCGGATTTACATTTTATTATTTCAAGAAACAAAGGGTATAATGCTGAAAAGATTTCGTCTAAAACAGTGATTGATTATCTATCAGAACATCATCCACACATAATAAAAGATTTAAAAGAATTTTATCTACACAAGGAAATATATTCATGTGCTTGCGGAGTAAAAATAAATTGTGAGCTTGAAATTAAAAATGACAAGAATGTAGAGAATATGTCTACGTGTAAAGGGAATTATCTCATGCTTACGAGCAACATTATGGGTAATTACGACCAATACGCTAGTTTGCTACTTTCATTTGCATCTAATAACGGAATGATTGCTGATAATCGCAATGTCTTTGCGGTTTATGATGCAAAAGAAAATTTCGATAACCCTAAAATTCGAATGTATTGTCCGGTGAGATTTGAGACAAAATGATAATACGAGAAATATTAAAATTGCTAAAATAGAATTATCCCAATTTGAAGGGAAAAAAGTATACGAGGAGAAGAAGAAAATATGAGCGAACCTATTAAAAAGTCAAATCAAAACCCCGAAAGTTATAGCCCAGAAAAGCCGGAGATAATAGAAGTCACGAAACAAAGGCTTAAAGAATTGTTAAAACATCCGGCAGAAAAACTCATTCGAACAATAAACTATAAAGGTGCAGAATTTGAAGTGGTTAAACGTCCGGATGTTTTATGGGTAGGATGTGTTGATTATGCAGATAACAACACCGATGAATCAGATATTAATGCCACTCTTAAACGCTATCAAGGACTTGTCGGACCTGCTCCTATAGTGGAAATGATGAATCCTGATTGGAGTGCGGCTTTGTCCATTAACTATAATTACGATGAAAAACCTTGTGGAATTATGTTTGCCAATGAATCTTATACAAATGAACAGGATGAGCGATATAACGTGTTCACACAGCCGGGCGGGTTGTGGTTACGAGTACGTGTATGTGAAGAAGCTGATGAAGCGTTGTTGGGTAGACAAAATTATGGAATGTTTGAATACTTTGGTATATTAGAAAGCGCTGCAAAGGAAAACGGCTATTTACGAAACCCGAATATTCACATTGAAATAGAATATCACTGTCATGCTGAGTACAATATACCTCCTCATACAGCTTTCGCATATATACCAATTATAGAATCATAGTAGTAGTTAAAACTCAAAGGTAGAGGATATTCAGATGACAATACAAGAGCAAGCACAGAGATGGTTAGATATTATTTATAAAGAAGACAAGTCTATAAAAATTAATCCAATATATTTAAATGGCAATACAGAAGCAGAGGTTTTTGAGAGTTTTTCACATTACAGAGGCTTCATGATTTCTATATTTGAAGGAATTGCAAAAGGTGAAAATGAGTTTACATCCGCATTGCAATGTATTTTTGCTATGCTATCAGCAATAGTAAACAGCAGCGAGTTTAAAGATAATACGCTTATCGTGGATAAGATTAGTTTAAAAGAAAAGTTAAAAATGGCTAAGAAGAAGGATAAGGAAGCTGTAATTGAACTATTAAGAGATAACGGATTTATTATTGATGAGAATATTTTTAAGGGTAAAGAGCAATATAACTTAATTGAATATCCGGACAACAATTTGGTATTAAAGGGAATGTATTTATATTCAAAAACACAGGATTATGAAATTAATTCCAGTATGATGTTTTGGAATTATTTACAGCATATGTATATTTTGCTTAATCCGAGGTTGTTTGAGAATACGAAAGAAAATAATATTGAGTTTATTCTTGATGATATATTGCGGTTTTTAGATAACGAAGATGAAAAGGAAGCAATAAAATATTTTCATTCTGAAATGCTTAAAAGTGGTTATATTTTCATTTTTACAGTTGCGATTTTTGGACAAGGACCTGAGGATGCAACAATTCGATATGAATATAAACGTTATGACCCAAGGGCAGTAGTCAGAGTTCATTTTAATAATTATAAATCAGGTGTTGGAATCCGAATAAGAGAGTTGGGAAAATATAATGAGTATATACAGAATTGTTCAGATGATTTTAAAAATTCACTAAATAATCTTTGGGATAATTGTGACATAGATAATTGCCAGCATGCGTATAAAGAGCCTTGTAAACAAAGGATAGAATATTGTATTGGTAATGAGAAGTATTGCAAATGTACATTTGAGTGGTGGAAGTATATATGGGATAAAAGTGTGTTTGTTACAGATAAGAAGAATATGGATACATACTTATATTTTGTTAAGGAGAATGATGCAAAGAAGAGAAAAGTTTAGTAATGACAATATTAAATATATAAGATTTCTAATTCTTTTATAGAAAAATCTTTAAGGTATAAATTATATATAAATTTTTCTATAATGTAAAAGACTTACTTAATTGTAAGTCTTTTACATTATAGAAAGAGAGGAATACTTTATGACTACACCAGTTTATTTTGCATAGCACTATGGTTTAAATGTTTGCAAAGCAGTTTGGGTTTGAGAAAATATGGTATAATTTATTGGGAAAAAACTGTGAAAAGGGAGAAAAGATGATTTGGTAAAATGGGCAGATAAAAAAGCTCAATAAAAAATAACTACATTTTTAGTTAGTCCGTATTGATAAAGAGTAGATAACATATCTAAAATTAGGTGGACCCGCGGAGATATTCGCCCTAAGTATATAAAACATATGCTTAGGGCTTTTTTTGTATTTAAATATAAATATATTGAAGGAGGAAATTGTATTATGGAAAAAAGAAGCTTTGAAATGGATGAATTAGTAAGGTATTGTAACAAAAATGGTTTCATTTTTCAGGGATGTGAAATTTATGGAGGATTAGCGAATACATGGGATTATAGACCTTTAGGAACAAGGTTAAAGAATAGCATAAAAGATGCATGGAGATATTTTTTTATTCAGCTAAGAGATAATAGCTTTGAGCTTGATTCTGATATTTTAATGAATCCGTCAGTATGGGAAGCAAGTGCTCATTTGGCAAGCTTTACGGATCCTATGCTAGATTGTAAAGGATGTAAGATGAGACATTGAGCGGATAATCTACAATGCGTACAAAATTGCCTTTTAGTATAGGGCAAATAGGTAAAGCATTTTGTAATGAGATAACGCCTGGTAATTTTACATTTAGGACGATAGAATTTGAGCAAATGGAATTTCAGACTTTTTGTAAGAAAGATACTGACAGTGAAACCTATAAATATTTCAAATGAAGCAGGTAGTATTGGAAAAAGATATAGAAGGGGAGATGAGATTGGAATACCATTTGCAGTGACAATAGACGATAATTCGATTGAAAAAGGTATTGTTACAGTTCGTAATAGAGATACTATGGATCAAAAACAAGTCAAGATAGATGAGTTACCAAGTTATATTTTTGATATGGTAAATAGTGATAAAATGTAGTATATTTATTATAAAGCTAGTGAAAGGGGTGTATTTATGTATTATAGCTATGTAATGGGTATTGATACTTCTATTAATGAATTAAAAAATGAGGGCTTTTTTATTGAAACTGACAAAGAAAATTATATGGTATCATTTCCGAAAGAGAAAGCAGAAATATGGGAGAAGTTTATATCAAAGCATCTTGAGGTTGAATACTGGAATGAGTATATCGCAGATAATGGTGTTGTGTTTCTATTTCACTTAGAAGAGGGAATTAAAAGATATGAAGTAGATAATTTTGAGAATGCTGAAGTCCTTGCTCTATGCGAGAAGTTATGCGATTGCAAATTTCAATCTTTAAAGTCGATGCTGATAGAAAATCACTTTTATAAAGAAAAAATAGGGGTATAAAGTTGAACATATTCAACTATTGATTTAAACGTGCACGCAGTGCACAGAAGGGTATAAAGTTGAACATATTCAACTATTGATTTAAACGTGCACGCAGTGCACAGAAGGGTATAAAGTTGAACATATTCAACTATTGATTTAAGCGTGCACGCAGTGCACAGATGGGTATAAAGTTGAACATATTCAACTATTGATTTAAGTACGACGCAGCGTGCAGAAGGGAATAAGAATGGCAAAATTAGAAAAAACGCTAACAGGAGATTTTGATGCAATTTTAAGAAAAATAGTAGATGGGATTCTAAATGGAAGCATATCAGCCTCTTTAGAAGATGCCAGTGACTTTTTTATAGGAGAAGCAAGATGTAGTGTTAGAGTATTTGAGAGATACAGCATGATGGGCGGAAATAGGTTAAGCCTAAGTGTGACTCTTTTTAAGAATGGAGATACAATCAAGTTGAGTGCAATTACAGCAGGAGGAAGCCAAGCAGTACTTTGGAAGGTTAATACATTTGGAGAAGAAGCATTTCTTGATAAGTTACGAGAGATTTTATAAGGCTTAAAACTATTTGATGAAATGGAAGGTAGTATATATGGAGAGATGTAGCTGGTGCTGTGATGGCGGAATTATGCAAAAATATCATGATGAAGAGTGGGGAATTCCATTACATGATGATAAAAAGCACTTTGAATACTTATTGATGGAAGTAATGCAATGTGGATTAAATTGGAATATGATGTTAAAGAAAAGGGAAGTATTTCGTGCGTGTTTTGATAACTTTGACTATAATGTTATTGAAAAATATGATGAAAAGAAAATCTTAGATATTCTTACAACAGAAGGAATGATTAAATCCAGACGAAAGATAGAGGCAATCATTAACAATGCAAAGCACTTTCTGGAAATCATAAAGGAGTTCGGTAGCTTTGATAACTACATCTGGTCTTTTTCGGATTATCAGACATTTGTTTATATAAAGCACCAACAGGGGAATGGTGAGGTTAGTAATGAGTTATCGGATAGATTAAGTAAGGATATGAAAAAAAGAGGTTTTAAATATCTTGGTTCAATTACTATTTTTTCACATTTGCAGGCATGTGGAATAATAAATGATCATGCTTGTAGTTGTTGGATGTATGAAGAACTTATAAAGAGAGCAAACGTAAGATATATTGAATAGGGATTATACTTTTTTGAAAGAAACTACAAATTAGTAAAATTTTTTTGACATTGACAAATAAAAACTTCAAATATATAATATAATAAATTTATAAATAAAAGCATTGAAGAGAAGAGTAGATTATTTGCGCTTTTACAGAGACCTCAGGTTGGTGAAATTGAGGAAAGTTATATAATGATTGAACATGGCCTCGGAGCTGCGCACCGAAACATTTATGTCTAGGCTGCGACGGGTGCACCCGTTATAGTGATATACTATCGATGAATCATT
>JAVBUL010000071.1:0-3026 GCA_031555415.1 Lachnospiraceae bacterium
GTATAGCACGTACAAAATGATTTGTCTACTAAATCTATGTATAAAATTTCAAGCCAACCACTACATATTGTGGTTGGCTTGAAAAGCTTATAAATGCCTTAAAAAGGGGAATTGCTGTAACAATTATTAAAAACTATACAAAATATGATAACACATAATTACTCACATCAATGCCCTTCTTGCTTAATCTTAGGGTGTTTTGTGACTGAATTATAAGTTCTTCTTTTATAAGTTTTGAAATTTCACTACTATATATAGTGTTTATATCAATACCAAATTGCTTTTTGAAATCATTAGTATCTATTCCATCAATAATTCGTAGACCAAGAAACATATATTCTGAATATATATCATGTTTGTCAAGTAAAGTTTTTTCATCTATAAGTTTTTCGAAATTATTTAGGTTAGTAAAATTTATATATTGCTCTAAACTAGAAATATTTTTAAGTCTTTCATTATTTAAAAGAGAAGAAGAACCAAGACCAAGGCCAAGATATTCATCACGAGTCCAGTACCCAAGGTTATGTTTACATTCATATGTTGGTTTTGAATAGTTTGATATTTCGTAACGAAGATAGCCTTTTTTATTAAGTATTTCTTCAGTTAAATAATACATCTCCCTTTCTGTATCCTCATCCGGAAGAGGAGGCATGGAACTTGTTGGTTTTTCTTCGTAATATTTATAAAAAGGGGTACTTTCTTCAATTATCAAGCTATATGCAGAAATATGTTCGGGGTCTAGTTCAGTTACCTTTTGCAATGTATTTTTATAGGATTTGATGGTTTGTCCAGGAAGAGCAGACATAATATCAATATTTATATTGTTAAAACCTATTTTTCTTGCATCATTATATGTTTCTAAGAAACTATTAAAATTATGTATTCTTCCTAAAAGAGAAAGTTCTAAATTATCCGCTGATTGTAGCCCTATACTAAGCCTGTTTATACCACAAGCCATATAGTCAGAAAGCTTTAATAAATTTATAGTTCCCGGATTACACTCAATCGTTATTTCTGCATTATCTACTATAGTAAATGAATTTCTGGCAGCACTTAATATAGAAAAAATATATTTACTCTCTAGAATCGAAGGTGTACCTCCACCAAAAAACACAGAAGAAACAGGAGTGTTAATCCCATTTCTTCCGTATATATTGCCATAATAAGTAATCTCTTTAATAAGTGCTTCTACATAAATAGGTTTTGTGCTTTCATCACATGTGAAAGATAGAAAATCGCAGTAGTTACATTTTTTTTCACAAAAAGGAATGTGTATATATAATCTCATATTTTCTCTTTCCTAGTTCTCATCAAGTTTTAATACACTCATAAATGCCTTTTGAGGTATCTCGACATTACCAACCTGACGCATACGTTTTTTACCTTCTTTTTGTTTTTCAAGAAGCTTTTTCTTACGTGTAATATCACCACCATAGCATTTTGCAAGTACATCTTTACGAACAGCCTTAACGGTTTCTCTGGCAATAACCTTGCTTCCAATAGCCGCTTGTATAGGTATTTCAAATAAATGTCTTGGAATTTCTTCTTTAAGCTTTTCACACATTTTTCTTCCACGCTCATAGGCAGTAGAAGCATGTACAATAAATGATAGTGCATCGACTTCTTCTTTATTAATAAGAATATCAAGCTTAACAAGTTCAGAACGTTCATAGCCCTTCAACTCATAATCAAAAGAAGCATAGCCTTTTGAACGTGATTTTAATGAATCAAAAAAATCATAAATAATTTCATTTAAAGGTAAATTATATTTTAGTAAAGCTCTTGTACTATCAATGTAGTCCATAGAAATATATTGTCCACGACGTTCTTGACATAGCTCCATGATTGCACCGATAAATTCTGTAGTAACCATGATTTCAGCAGATACCAGAGGTTCCTCCATATGCTCAATCTCAGATGGATCAGGAAGATTTGAAGGATTAGTAAGTTCTATCATAGTTCCGTCATGCTTAAATACCTTATATATAACACCGGGAGCAGTAGTAACTAAGTCAAGATTATATTCTCTTTCAAGCCTCTCTTGAATAATTTCTAAATGTAAAAGTCCTAAAAAGCCACATCTAAAACCGAAACCTAAAGCAATAGAAGTTTCCGGTTCATATGATAATGAAGCATCATTTAATTGCAATTTTTCAAGAGCATCCCTTAAGTCAGGATATTTAGCTCCATCAGCAGGATAAAGACCACAGTATACCATAGAGTTTACTTTTTTATATCCGGGTAATGGCTCACTACAAGGATTATTTAAATCAGTAATAGTATCACCGACAGAAGTATCCTTTACATTTTTAATGCTTGCAGTAATATAACCAACCATGCCTGCGCGAAGTTCATCACAAGGAAAAAACTGTCCAGCACCAAAATAACCAACCTCAACTACATTGGCAGTAGCACCGGTAGCCATCATCTTAATTTGTGTACCTATCTTTACAGAGCCATTTTTTATTCTGCAAAAAACAATTACACCCTTATAAGAATCATACAAGCTATCAAATATCAAGGCTTGTAAAGGAGCATCTGCATCACCTGTAGGAGCAGGTATTTTTTCAACAATTGCTTCTAAAACATCTTCTATATTAAGTCCGTTCTTTGCGGAAATAAGAGGACATCCTTCAGCTTCGATACCAATTACATCTTCAATTTCATTAATTACCCTCTCAGGATCAGCACTTGGAAGGTCGATTTTATTTATAACAGGAATAACATCCAACTCATGGTCAAGTGCAAGATATACATTTGCAAGTGTTTGAGCTTCAACACCTTGTGCAGCATCTACTACTAAAATTGCACCATCACAAGCAGCAAGACTTCTGGATACTTCGTAGTTAAAGTCTACATGGCCGGGAGTATCAATAAGGTTAAAAATATATTCTTCTCCATCCTTTGCTTGATATACAGTACGTACTGACTGAGCCTTGATAGTAATACCACGCTCGCGCTCTAAATCCATGTTATCTAATATTTGTGATTGCATTTCACGGCTGGTTAAAAGACCGGTTTTTTCA
>JAVBUL010000277.1:0-4588 GCA_031555415.1 Lachnospiraceae bacterium
AATCTTTTTTATCTATTCTATGTGATACCGAAAAATCCTCGTTTGCATATTTATAGTTTAGTTCCAAGCTTTCTCCATATATTTTAAATAATTTTTCTGCCAGTAATTGCTTATATTTGTTTATTTGTTGATTTGCTTTTCTTACCTCTATATCTTTGGAATCTTCAGAACTCAAATCCTCTATTTTTTTCACCATATCAAAATATTGTTTCAAATATCTATATAGAGAATCAATATTTGCTGAAATATTTTGCTTTAATATATTAGAATTCAATTCCTGTATAACTTCAAAATAGAATCTTCTTTTGTTTGCATCTAAATCCATAAGATATTGTGCAAATAATGATATATTCTCTTTTGTTTCATATGATACTATTATTTGGGTATATATATATTCATCCATACTTAAAAATTCTTCTGTGACCTTATTTGAAAACAACTCAAGGATTACTAATTGCAATTGTTTTTTGTCATCTGGCAAATTGGATTCAAAATGATTATTAAACATATCAAACAATTTATTTGTTATGTTACTTTGATTTATTAATGAAATATCTTTAGGTTTCAAAATAGACTTATTAGCAAAAATACAATCTAGCAAATGAATCAATGATGTCTTTCCACTATTGTTTGCACCCGCAATAACTGTTAATTTATCAGAGAAACTAATCTTTGTATCTTTAAATCGTCTATAATTTTTAATATTCATTTTCTCTATTCGCATATTAAGTCTCCTTGAGTCAATAATTTTATTATTACCATTTGAATTCTGTAGAAACATTATCTATATGTAACTCATTTCGGATTGCTACATATAAAGCACAAAATATTTATTTTTCTCTAATGATCTTTCTGTTATTGTTTATATATTTCCACTGCAAAATTTGGTTAGAACCAGATAAATACAATCCGTTTGTAAGCTCCATCGTTTTTAAAACTATATATCTCAAATATCAAATAACGCCAAAAGCTTTAGCACCAACAAATCTTACATAATTATACATATCATTATAACCACTTTATACATATATAGCAACAAAAACAACCATTATTTTGCAAAATATATACCTCTTTATATTTTTAATTTATTACAAATTAATTGATATCCCACAGTCTCAAATCGATTTCATAACTTGTTCCCTCCTTGCTAAATAACACGTAACTTGTCATCATCTCTTCAGTTTTTTTATCACACACCCAACCTGAGTTTTCGCTAATACCCTCCCACCCAAAAAACGCATGGGCGTTCGCAGTATAGAACTTCTAGTTAAAAAGTATTCCAGTACCGTGACAACTATGAAGAAAATTACTCCTCACAAACACCGCAGTACATATGGTACTTCATTGTATCGTGAAACTGGTGATATCTATCTTGTTGCTGATGTTTTGGGGCATAAAGATGTTAATACAACAAAGAAGCACTACGCTGCGATTGAAGAGGAACGCAGACGTAGTGCTAAGGATGCGGTTAGGCTTAGGGAGTTGATTATAGATTAAATTGTTTCTTCAAGGTGCTCTCAATTAATAGGTGAACTGTCTATTGCAATTAAATTTAGTAATCTATTATTGTCAGCACCTTCCTCACACAAAACATACTTATGAACGTTTTACTTAATAAATCGTCCATAGTTTTGCCTAGCAGGAGAAATATCCACGCTATACATTCTTAGTCTCCATTATTTTCTTTCTTAATTCCGAACTTGCAACTTTTGCTGGAATATCTGGTATTCCTACGTTTCGCTGCATTTCGATGTCAAATAATTTTTCCCCAAGTGCAAGCTGTTTTTCTCTTTGATCATATGCTATCTTATTATCAAAATTCACCTCATACCTTGTTCCTTCTTTTTTCACCGCTCTAGTAGCCATATATTGTGGCGCATACTCCCTAATTGCAGAACCACCCTCTCTATCCCTGTCCTCATACAAATCAGTTAATGCAAATCCAGCTTTAAGTTGACCGCCAAGCTGTTCTTCCATGCTATGACTAAACTGTATTCCTTCAAAGTCATTCACCATTTTATCATATCGCTCTTTTGGCATCTTCAACGGATTAAATGGCAATTTGTTTACGACTGTTAATGGAGAATCATCCTCAAACAGAAAATCAATTCCATTAGAAAATCCACTTAACAAAATACCTCCTCTTTTTAATACTCTGTGACACTCTTTCCATACAGGGAGCACATCTTCGATATAGCAATTTGAAACAGGATGAAAAATTATATCAAATGTTTCATTCTTAAATGGCAGCGGTTGTGTCATATCCCCTTTTATTATTTCAATATCGTACCCCTCTCGCTTGGATACGTTTCTCTCTGATTCTAACTGATGATCAGAATAATCAAAGATGGTACAAACTGCTCCTAATGCTGTAAATATCGGCATTTGTTGTCCACCACCGCTCGCTAATCCTAATAACTTTTTACCCTTTAAATCACCAAACCATTCATGTGGTACTGTTATGCATGGTGTAAGATACACTCCCCATTCTCCATTTTGCGCCTTTGTGTATTCTTCATGTGAAATTGGTAATGACCATTCACATCCGCTTTCCGCCCAAGCATCCCATGTCTTTGAATTTATTTTTGTATATGTTCCACTCATTTTATATCACTCGCTTTCTTTGAAATATAACTGCTAACTATAATATATCACACAGAAGCCTCAATTTTTGTGTCGCAAACTATTAAAACCAACTACTACACAAAATGCCCCCTTCTAAGCAACAAATTTAATAATTCACTTGTCTAGCTTAGAAGAGAGCATTTTAAATTAATAGTAATCTAATTACTGTCTATACAGTATTCTTTTTATTGAATCGTATGAAAGATGGTATTCTTCCATAAGCTCTTGTATTGATAAACCCACATCTTTCTTATAACGTATCTCTTTATTTCTTTTATCCAAATCCTTTTTAGTAGTTGTTCTACTTCCCCAGATGCTCTTTTTATCTTCTGGCAATGGGATGTAGATTAATCCACCACCATAATACTTTTGAATTTCCGTTAATATGTATGGCGGTAGTACTTCTTTTCCATTCACATATGACATGCATATCACTCCTTCTAAAACAATGGCATTCAAACCAACATTGTTATTCTAATTTCAGAGTGCAACACATTTCATATTTCTATTGCGATTCTACTAATCGCTCTATGCCTTGAATCGCTAGATAAACATGATTTGCGTTGCATAGAGCGTATATGGTGCTTGATTTGACATTTTTATATACCTAATAAATTCTAGCATATTTTTATACCCATGCATCTCACAAGACTACTTGTGATACTGCCCAAATAAGTACAGGCGAAAGAAGTTTTGGCTACATGGTTTCTCCTTATTTTTATTTTCTCTCACCTTTTTTCTCCCAGTCTATATATATTCTTTTATATATATTCTTTAAAACCATATCACTTATCTCTAAAAAATCCCCTATTAAAACTATTAAAACGTACTCCTCAACGCATTCAATAACTTTCTTGTTAAAGATGTTGTTCCTGAATCTGTTTTTTGAAACATTAATAAGAACGTTAGGTTGTCCTTTGGAGAATTCATAAAGAATGGTCCTAACCAACCGTCCCAACCATATTCTCCTTTACTTCCTAAGTGGTAGCAAAGTTCAGGGGTTGTAAGTATTCGCATAAGATTACCATAGCTATAACCAGAAAGACCTTCCCATGGTTCCATAAACTTTTGTTGTTTTGGGTTAAGATGGCTCGTTGTCAAATATTCAACTGTTTTTTCAGATAGAATTCTTCTGTCATTATAAACTCCTTTATTGAGTAGCATTGTTGCAAATTTAGCATAATCTTCAATTGTTGAAGATAGACCTGCACCCCCCGACTCAAATGCTGGCTTACGAGTCATTCTATTTTGAATTGCCAAATTGTTACCAGTGTATTCACTAAGTTCACCATCAATCATTTCATATGTCCTAGCTAGTCTAGCTTGTTTCTCTTCTGGCACATAAAATCCGGTATCCTTCATACCTAATGGTATAAATATATTCTTTTGCATAAACTCTGAAAATGGCATATCTGCCACGACCTCAACGATAGCACCTAATACATCTGCACAAGAACTATATAACCATTCCTCACCTGGTGAATACAGAAGTGGTATTTTCCCTAATTCATTCATTGCTTCTACTGTTCTTAGATTTTCATAAGGACTACCCTCTTTAAAACCGTCCTCTAATTTATCAAAAAGTACTCCGGTTTCTCTCTCTGTTACACTGTTTTCTCCTGGATAGGAAAGTCCCGCTGTCATAAATAGCAAATCCCTAATCGTCATATTACGTTTTACATCTTTTAACATTCCATTATCGTAATACTTCTGTCCTTTAAATCCTTCAAGATATTGTTCCACAGGGTCAAGTAAATCGATTTGCCCTCTCTCTACTAACAACATTACTGCTGCACTTGTAACCGGTTTTGACATAGAATATAGACGAAAAATCGTATTCTTTTGAATAGGTATTTCATTCTCTTTATCTGCATATCCATATTCAAAATAACATTGCTTGATTCCATCTTTTAAGCATAAAAGATTTCCTCCTACAATTTCTCCATCTTCTACTCCCTTTTTT
>JAVBUL010000007.1:0-14385 GCA_031555415.1 Lachnospiraceae bacterium
AAAAGCCTAAATACTTGGTAAGAAAGGGATTGTATATTGTATGCAAAACAAATTTAAAATAGAGAATCTAGATTTATATTATGGTGATTTTAAGGCACTTAAAAATATAAATGTAGGAATTAATGAAAAAGAAATTACGGCATTTATTGGTCCTTCTGGTTGTGGAAAATCTACATTACTTAAATCATTAAATAGAATGAATGATTTAGTTGAAGGATGCAAAATAGAGGGAAAAATATTGCTTGATGGTGAAGACTGTTATGGGAATATGGATGTAAATATATTAAGAAAAAGAGTAGGAATGGTATTTCAAAAGCCAAATCCATTTCCAATGAGTGTGTATGATAATATTGCATATGGACCGAGAACACATGGAATCAAAAGTAAGGCAAAGCTTGATGAAATAGTGGAAAAGTCACTAAAAGATGCAGCTATATGGAATGAGTTAAAGGATAGGCTAAAAAAGAGTGCGCTCGGATTATCAGGAGGTCAGCAGCAAAGACTATGTATAGCCAGAGCATTAGCAGTTAAACCGGATGTACTTTTGATGGATGAGCCTACAAGCGCATTAGACCCGATATCAACTTCTAAGATAGAAGACCTTGCGGTTGAACTAAAAAAGGATTATACTATTATTATGGTAACGCATAATATGCAGCAAGCAGCCAGAATATCTGATAAAACAGCCTTTTTCTTATTGGGAGAAGTAATAGAGTATAGTGAAACCGAGAAATTGTTCTCAATTCCACAGGATAAGAGAACAGAAGATTATATAACAGGAAGGTTTGGATGATATGAGAAACAGATTTGACGAAATGCTTGAAAAGTTAAATATTGAATTAATACGCATGGGAGCTTTATGTGAAGAAGCTATTTCAGCAGCAACAAATGCGTTGATGAAGGATTCACAGTTAGTTGAAAAAGTAGCTTTACTTGAAGAGGATATAAATGCAATGGAACGCAGGATAGAAAATATGTGTATGAAGCTTCTTTTAAGACAACAGCCTGTTGCAAAAGACTTAAGGCAGATATCTTCAGCTCTTAAAATGATTTCAGATATGGAAAGAATCGGAGATCAAGCACTAGATATATCAGAAATAGCAAAAGATATACAAAATAGTGAGACACCTGTTAAGGTTAAATTAGAATCTATGGCAAGGGCTACTATTAAAATGGTTACACAGAGTATTGATTCGTTTGTGAATAAAGATTTGGAATTGGCTCATGCAGTAATGGAATATGACGATGTTGTAGATGATTTATTTATACAAATAAGAGAATCTATTATAGAGTGCATAGGTGTTAACAAAGCTGATGGCGAATATTTGGCAGATATATTAATGGTCGCTAAATATTTTGAAAGAATCGGAGACCATGCAACTAATATTGCAGAATGGGTAGAGTATTCAATTACCGGAGTACATTCAAAGTGGAAAGAGGATTAATTAAATGGTATTTATTGTAGAAGACGAAAAAAACATTAGAGATTTAGTGGTTTATACACTTAATAATTCAGGAGTAACAGCTGAAGGGTTTTCATGTGCTGCAGATTTTTGGGAAAGAATATCACAAAAAACACCTGATTTGATAATGCTTGATATAATGCTTCCTGACGAGGATGGTCTTCAAATACTAAAAAAATTAAGAGAAATGCCAGAGATGAAAAAGACACCTATTATAATGCTGACAGCTAAAGGCAGCGAATATGATAGAGTTATAGGTCTTGATTCAGGTGCGGATGATTATGTTCCAAAGCCGTTTGGTATGATGGAGCTTGTAGCAAGAGTGAAAGCTCATCTTAGAAGAATTGAACCTAAGGTGGAAGATGTTAGTGAATATGTTATCGGAGATTTGTTAGTTAACTCTTCAAAACACAGAGTGTATGTAAAAGGTGAAGAAATAACACTTACTTTTAAAGAATTTGAACTTCTATGTTATCTTTTACAAAATAGAGATGTAGTACTTACAAGGGATAAGATATTGACAAAGATATGGGGATACAATTTTGATGGTGAAACACGTACAGTTGATGTTCATATAAGAATGCTTAGACAAAAACTTGGGAGTGCAGGTGATGTTATAGAAACTATCAGAGGCATTGGCTATAAGATAGGGAAGTAGGAGATTAACATATGTGGAATAAGGTATTTAAAAATATGTTGGGTATAGCTTTGGTGACGATGATAATATCGTCACTTATTTTCATATGGTTTTTTTATAAGAATTCAAGAGCTGATTTAATGAATAGTAGTAAAAATGATATTAATTATATGAAATATATAGCTGAAAATTATGGTCAGGATGCAATTGAAAATTTAGAGCTAGCAGATGAATGTAGGATTACGATTATTTTAGAAAGTGGAGATGTGTTATATGATAGTAAAGTAGATTCAAAAACTATGCAAAATCATTTAGATAGACCAGAAGTTAAAGAAGCGTTTAGTGCAGGTTACGGAGAAGATGTTCGTAAGTCAACAACACTTTCAGAGGAGACTTATTATACAGCAGTTAAGTTGGAAGATGGAACAGTACTTCGTTTGTCAATAGCAACGGACTCCGTTTATGCAACTATAGTTAGTATGTTTCCGTTAATGATTGTGCTTATTGGACTAACAATTATAGTAGTTACAATAGTTTCACGTTTTATCACAGATAGTATAGTAAAACCAATAAACGAGATAGATTTAGATAATCCTAATGATAGTACTATATATGATGAAATGATGCCTTTGGTCAAAAGAATTAGAAGCCAGAGTGAAACCATTAGTAAACAGGTTGAGAATTTAAGAGAAAAAACGATAGAATTTGAAGCAATTACAGAGAATATGAATGAAGGTTTTATTATTATTGATAAAAATTCTGAAGTATTGTCATATAACAAAAGTGCAATTAAGTTTTTGGAGGCGAATGAAAACCAAAGACTTCATAATATATTAGAGTTTAACAGAAGAAAGAGATTTCAAAGGGCGGCAACAGAAGCTCTTACAGGAGTTCATTCTGAGTGTATACTAAACATTGGAGATAAAATATATCAGGTTATGGCAAATCCAGTAACAGATGATGAAGATGTAAAGGGTGCTGTATTGCTTATAATTGATGCAACAGAAAAAGAAAAAAGAGAACAATTAAGACGAGAGTTTTCAGCAAATGTTTCTCACGAACTTAAGACACCACTTACATCTATATCAGGATATGCTGAAATAATTAAGTCTGGAATAGCAAAAGATGAGGATATTATTAAGTTTTCTGAGATTATACATACAGAGGCTGCAAGACTGATTAATTTGATAGGAGATATTATCAATATTTCTAAGCTGGATGAAAATACAGAGCAATTTGTGACAGAAGAAGTTAATATTTATTCTTTATCAGAAGATATAAGAAGAAGGCTAGAGGCAAAGGCACAGAAAAGAAATATTGATATAAGTATTGATTTATATGGTGAAGCAAATATTATGGCTGTAAGGCAGATTGTAGATGAGATAATACATAATCTTATCGAAAATGCTATAAAGTATAATAAAGAAGGTGGAAAGGTAAATATAGTAGTTAGTGAAAAGAAGGAAGCAGTGGAGTTTATCGTAAGTGATACGGGTATAGGGATTCCAAAAGGAGACTTAGACAGGGTTTTTGAAAGATTTTACAGAGTTGATAAGAGTCACTCAAAGTCAGTTGGCGGAACAGGACTTGGTCTATCCATTGTAAAACATGGTGCAGCATATCTTGGTGCAGCACTTAAATTAGACAGTGAAGAGGGTATAGGAACAACTGTTAAAGTAACTTTTAAAAAAATATTTGAATTTTAGTAGAAGTATGGTATAATATTTGAAGTTTATGACTAGCTTAAAAATTAAATTATTTTTAGCGATAATAATGGAGGATATTAGAAATGAAACATATTAAAACATTAAGTAAGAAAACATTAAAAAGTACTATGGCAAAAGGTGGATGTGGTGAATGCCAAACATCATGCCAGTCAGCATGTAAGACATCTTGCACAGTAGGAAATCAAAGCTGCGAGAATTCAAACAAATAAGATGCTTTTTTTGCTAGGCAGCGGCTTAAACCGCTGCCTAAGTAGTGTCTGAAAGGAGAACAATCTTGATACACGCATATAAAAGTAATGGATATAATATTATACTTGATGTAAACAGTGGTTCTGTACATGTAGTTGATGATATTATGTATGATGTTATAGCATTATTTGAGAATAAAACAGGTGAGCAAGTAACGGAAGAATTAAAAGTCAAGTATGATATAAAGGAAATAGAAGAAGCCTTAGAAGAAGCAAAGCTTCTTAAAGAAGAGGAAGAACTTTATACAGAAGATACATATAAGGACTATATAATTGATTTTAAAAAGAGAAAAACAGTAGTTAAAGCAATGTGTCTTCATATTGCACATGATTGTAATCTGGCATGCAAGTATTGTTTTGCAGAAGAAGGTGAATATCATGGAAGAAGAGAACTTATGAGCCTTGAGGTAGGGAAAAAAGCATTGGATTTCCTTATTGAAAATTCGGGGAACAGAGTAAACCTTGAAGTGGATTTTTTTGGCGGGGAGCCGCTTATGAATTGGGATGTCGTAAAGGAACTTGTGCTTTATGGACGTTCAAAGGAAGCAGAGCATAACAAGAAATTTAGATTCACACTTACTACAAATGGAGTTCTTTTGAATGACGAAATTATGGAATTTGCTAATAAAGAAATGGCAAATGTAGTACTTAGTCTTGATGGAAGAAAAGAAGTAAATGATAGTATGAGACCTTTTAGAAATGGAAAAGGTAGTTATGAGTTGATTGTTCCAAAGTTTCAGGAATTTGCAAAACAAAGAGATGAGAATAATCAAAGCTATTATGTTAGAGGTACATTTACAAGAGATAATATAGATTTTTCAAAAGATGTAAAACACTTTGCAGACTTGGGATTTAAACATATGTCTATTGAACCTGTGGTGGGAGCCGACGATGAGCCTTATGCGATTAGAGAATCAGACCTCCCTAAGATTATGGAAGAATATGATAATCTTGCAGTGGAATATATAAAAAGACATAAAGAAGGCAGAGGCTTTAATTTCTTTCATTTTATGATAGATTTAGAACAAGGGCCATGTGTTGCAAAAAGGCTTTCGGGCTGCGGTTCAGGAACTGAGTATTTGGCGGTAACGCCGTGGGGGGACTTTTATCCTTGTCATCAGTTCGTGGGTGATGAAAAATATCTTATGGGAAATGTTTTTGAAGGTATAAAAACACCAGAGCTTCAAGAAGAATTTAAACTTTGTAATGTGTATGCAAAGCCAAAATGTAGGGAATGCTTTGCTAGGTACTATTGTAGTGGAGGCTGTGCCGCAAATGCGTACAAGTTCCATGGCAGTATAACAGATGCATATGATATTGGATGTGAAATGCAAAGAAAAAGAATAGAATGTGCAATAATGATTAAAGCAGCATTAGCAGAATAAGTAGGAGGTACTATAAAAATATGAAACAAAGTAAGCAAAGGAGTCTTATATATTTAGTTATAAGCATGGTAGTTGCAGCAATACTTGTATTTATTACAGTATTCGGTATTAATATTGATGGTATGGAAAAGGGAAGTGCAAGAAATATCGTACTGGGTCTTGATTTAAAGGGTGGAGTAAGTATCACTTATCAAGCAGTAGGTGATTTCACAAAGGAAGATTTTGAAGATACAATAACAAAACTTAAAAGAAGAGCAGAAGAGTTTAGTGTTGAATCTGATGTATATCAAGAGGGTGAAAACCGAATAACTGTAGATATTCCGGGTGAAGACGATGCAGAAGCAGTTCTTGAAAAACTTGGAAAACCGGGAGCACTTGAGTTTATAACAGATTTTGGAACTGATAATGCAAAAGTATGGCTTACAGGAGCTGATATAGATTCAGCAAAAGCTGTAACAAATTCAGATAAAACAACTGGAGCAATAAGTCATGAAGTAGCATTTAAACTTACAGATGAAGCAGCACCAATATTTGCGGAAGCAACTACTACATACAAAGGAAAAATAATCTATGTAGTATATGATGGAAATGTAATAAGTTCACCTTCTGTAAATAATACAATATCAGGTGGTGAAGGTGTAATCAATGGTATGAAATCACTTGAGGAAGCAGAAGACCTTGCAGCAGTTATTAGAATTGGTTCACTTAAAGTAGATTTAGAAGAATTGACATCTAAGGTAGTAAGTGCAAAGCTTGGAGACGATGCGTTAAATACAAGTGTTACAGCAGGAGCAATAGGATTATTAATAGTTATTATTTTTATGATAGCTGTTTATAGAGTACCGGGTATTGTTGCAAGTATAGCTCTCATTATTTATACTGCATTAGAGCTATTAGCATTAAATGGCTTTAATATGACACTTACACTTCCGGGTATCGCGGGTGTTATCCTGTCAATAGGTATGGCGGTTGATGCAAATGTTATTATATATGCAAGAATTAAAGAAGAAATTGCACAAAACCCAAAGAATATAAAAGGTGCAATAGATACAGGATTCAAAAAGGCGACATCAGCTATTGTTGATGGTAATGTTACTACATTTATAGCAGCAGTAGTTCTTATGGTTATGGGAACGGGTACAATTAAGGGATTTGCTCAAACTCTTGCAATTGGTATTGTTATATCTATGTTTACTGCTATGGTTGTTTCAAGATTCCTTATGAATGCATTGTTTACATTGGGCTGTGATAAAATAGGGATGTATGGTGTACAACAGGAAAGAAAGACAATTAACTTTCTTGGTGCAAGATGGATTAGTTTTTCAGTGTCAATTCTTATTATATTAGTTGGCATGGTTACAATGTTATTAAGTACAAAAGGTATAATTTCGGATAGAGATAATGCACTAAACTATAGTGTTGAGTTCCAAGGTGGTCTTTCAATAACAGTTGACTTTGAAGAAAACTATGATATAGAATATTTTAACGATAATATTAAGCCTGCTATTGCAGAAATAATAGGCGATGAAGATATCGTTGCAAATGCAGTTATTGATTCAAATAAATATGTTATACGTATAAAGGACATAGTAGATGAATCATCAGATGATGCAAAAGAAGTTGAAGATGGAAAGTCTGTTAAGCAGCAATTAAGAACAATGCTAGAGGACAAATATGGAGCAACTGATTTTGATGAAACTACTGTAAGTGCAACAACAAGTGGTGAAATGAGAAGAGATGCCATAATTTCAGTTATAATTGCAACAATATGTATGCTTATATATATATTTGTACGTTTTAAAGATATCAGATTTGCATCAAGTGCAGTTATTGCATTAGTACATGATATTTTAGTAGTACTCACATTCTATGTATTGTCATGGACAAATGTTGGTAACACATTTATTGCTTGTATGCTTACAATCGTAGGTTATTCAATTAATGCGACAATTGTTATCTTTGATAGAATAAGAGAAAATTTAGCAATTAAAGGTGATAAGTATGATAGAAAACAGCTTGTAAATGAAAGTATTACACAAACACTTACAAGAACATTATACACATCATTTACAACAATAGTAATGGTAGCAGTTTTATATTTCCTTGGAGTAACAGCAATTAAAGAATTTGCACTTCCTCTTATGGTTGGTCTTATATGTGGTGCTTATTCATCTGTTTGCATTACAGGAGCATTATGGTATGTAATGGGCGGAAAGCAAGCTAAGAGTAAAAAAATAGACATATAAAACATATAAACTTATATAGAATAAATCTAATAGCATATTTGTGTAGTTAACACAAATATGCTATTATAGTATATATACGATTTCTAATGATAAAAGGAAAGGAAGCTTAGATATATTATGGAAAAGTGGATGATTTATGGAAAAAAAGCAGATTTTGATAAGTTGGCACAGAAGCATAATATAAGTCCAATTACTGCAAGAATAATGATTAACAGGGCGGTTTTAGAGGAAGAGTTTGATTCATACCTGAGTGTTAATACTCAAAACATGTATTCTCCATGGTTATTTAAGGATATGGAAAAGGCAGTAAGTCTTTTAAGTGAAAAAATTGAGGCAGGAAAAAAGATAAGGGTTATTGGTGATTATGATATAGATGGAATATGCTCCACTTATATTTTAGTTAAAGGTCTTAGGGCAATTGGAGCCATAGTAGATATGGATATTCCTCATAGAGTAAAAGACGGTTATGGTATAAATGAGGATATTATATATAGAGCAAGCAGTGATGATATTGATACAATAATTACTTGTGATAATGGTATTGCAGCAATAGAAGAAGTGAAACTTGCAAAGAAGCTGGGAATGAGTGTGATTGTAACAGACCATCATGAGCTGCCACTAGATGAAGCAGGTGCTGTTTATGTGGAAGCTGATTGTATAGTAAACCCAAAACAACCAGACTGCAATTATCCATATAAAATGCTTTGTGGAGGAGCAATTGCTTATAAATTTATACAAGCGTGTATATCTAAAATAGAGCCAAAGTTAGATTTAAATATGGAAGAACTCTTAGAGCTTGCAGGAATAGCAACTATAGGAGATGTGGTAGATTTAAATAATGAAAATAGAATAATAGCAGCAAATGCAATAAAGCTAATAAAAAACACAAAAAATATTGGTTTAAAAGCGCTTATGGAAGTAACAGGGATTGAGCCTGAAAAAATAAGTTCATATCATATAGGATTTGTGATTGGGCCATGCTTAAATGCAGGAGGAAGACTTGAAACTGCAAAAGAGGCATATGAACTATTTGATACAAAAAGCTATGAAGAAGCTTTAGTAAAAGCAGAAAGATTAAAGCAGCTTAATGATACAAGAAAATCACTTACAGTTGACGGAGAAGAGCTAGCACTAAGGGAGGCTCTAAAATATGGTGATGATAAAGTTATTGTATTGTATTTAAAAGGGGTTCATGAAAGTATAGCCGGAATAATAGCGGGAAGAGTGAGAGAAAGTCTATATAAACCAGTTATTATACTTACGGATTCAGAAGATGAAATGATTGCAAAGGGCTCAGGGCGTTCTATTGATAGTTATAATTTACATAAGGAATTGACTGCATGTAAGGAATTGATTGAAAAATTTGGTGGTCATCAAATGGCGGCAGGGTTATCTTTAAAAAAAGATAATATAGATAAATTAAGAAAAAAACTTAATGAAAGTAATTTGCTTTGTGAAGATGATATGGTACAAAAGGTATGGATAGATGTACCAATGCCATTTTCTTATATAACAGAAAGGCTAATAGATGAATTTAAACATTTAGAGCCATTTGGAAAGGCTAATGAAAAGCCAGTATTTGCAGAAAAGAATATTCAAATTCTAGGGATGAATATACTTGGTAAAAATAATAATGTATTAAAGATGAATATAAAAAATAGCGAGAATTACTTTATAACAGCAATGTTCTTTGGAGATATTGATACATTTATTAGTAAAATAAAAGAAAAATATGGAGAAGACGAGTTAGAAAAAGCTAAGATTGGTCTGGAAAATAATATAAGATTATCAATTACATATTATCCTCAGATTAATTCGTATATGGGGAGAAATACAATACAGGTGATAATAAACAAATACATGATTTAGAAAGGTGATTATATGTTACAGATTGGAATCAGAGCTCATGATGTTGAGCATAGAGATGTAGTTTCGTTAGTAGAAAATATTGCTGGGAAAGGTTTTAGTTGTACACAGCTTGCACTTTCAAAAGCGATAACAGAGTTTCAAACAGACATAGGTGCAATGACACCGGGAATGGCATTATATTTAAAAAGATTATTTGCAAAGAATAATGTAGATATATCAGTACTTGGATGTTATATGAATCTAGGAGAAAATGATGAGTCAGCTTTTAATGATGTAAAGAAAATATATGAGGCACATATTCGCTTTGCTTCACTTTTAGGATGTGGAATGGTAGGAACAGAAACATGGGGAGGAACATTTGAACCAAAGAGTGAGGAAGCATTAGAAGTACTTATAAAAAATATGAAGCAAATAGTAGGCTATGCCGAGAAGATGGGTGTAATAATAGGAATGGAGATGGTTGCATCACATATTGTTTATGATGCTAAGAGAGCAAGAAAGGTTTTAGATGAAGTGAATTCACCAAATCTACAAATAATCTTTGATCCTGTAAATATTATTACACAAGAGAATTATGAAAAACAAGGTGAGATAATAAATGAAGTATTTGATTTGGTAGGAGATGAAATTGTTTGTATTCACGCAAAGGATTTTATAGTTGATAAAGAAGGCGAGATAAAATCAGTTATTTCAGGAGATGGCTTACTAGATTACAACTTACTTCTTAGAATATTAAAAAAGAGAAAACCTTTGATTCATGTATTGCTTGAAGAAACAAATGAAGATAATGTTTTATATGCAAAGGAATATATAGAAAAAATTATTGAAAAGGTATAAACATTTTGATATACTAGTTCTTAATAATTTATAAAGACTCTAAAGTTTCCTATTAAATAAGTAAAGGTGGTACAAATAGATGAAGAAAATAGAAGATTATGTAGTAAGTATACCGGATTTTCCAGAGGAAGGTATTATTTTTAGAGATGTTACAAGTATTCTACAAGATGCAGATGGGCTTCATTTAGCTATTGATTTAATGCAAGAAAAACTTGATGGAATTGATTTTGATATAGTAGTTGGGCCAGAGTCGAGAGGCTTTATATTTGGAGTACCTATTGCATATAATATGCATAAAGCATTTGTACCGGTTAGAAAAAAAGGAAAACTTCCAAGAGAAACAGTTAGCATGGAGTATGATTTAGAGTACGGAAGCGCAGTGATTGAAATGCACAAGGATTCAATTAAACCAGGACAAAAGGTTGTTATAATCGATGACCTTATGGCTACAGGCGGAACAATTGAAGCGATTGTAAAGTTGATTAAAGAGCTTGGTGCAGAGGTGGTAAAAATAGTGTTCCTTATGGAGTTAGCTGGACTTGAAGGAAGAAAAAAGTTAGGTGAATTAGATATGGAATCTATTATAATATATTCAGGTAAATAAAGGAAAAAGAGACTTTTTGGACAGTTAAAGGAGAGAAATATGGCAGATAGAAAAACAATATTAGATGATAGTAGAATGATTTCTCAAATTCAAGATGTGCAAAAAGATCCATCTGAATACGAGAATCCGGAGGAGTTATATAAGCAGCTATTAGATACTATTTATAAATATCATCCATCTACAGATATTTCTATGCTTGATAAAGCATATAGTATAGCATTCGAGGCTCATAAGGATCAAAAAAGGCGTTCAGGTGAACCTTATATCATCCATCCTGTATCAGTTGCTATTGTATTAGCTGAATTAGAACTTGATAAAGAAACTATAATAGCAGGAATACTTCATGACGTTGTAGAAGATACAGTATTGACACTTGAAGAGATAACAGATGAGTTTGGTGAGGAAGTTGCACTTTTAGTTGATGGTGTTACAAAGCTTACTCAATTGTCATATTCTAAGGATAAGGCTGAAATACAGGCAGAGAACCTTAGAAAGATGTTTCTTGCAATGGCGAAGGATATTAGAGTAATTCTTATCAAGCTTGCAGACAGACTTCATAATATGAGAACACTTGAGTATCAGTCAAGTATTAAGCAAAAAGAAAAAGCAAGAGAAACAATGGATATCTATGCACCTATCGCAGATAGGCTTGGTATCTCGAAAATAAAAATAGAGTTAGATGATTTATCACTTATGTATTTAGAGCCAGAGAAGTTTAATGAAATTGCGCTTCAAAGAAATGTAAAATTAAATTCTGGTGAAGAGATGATAAAGGATATTGTAGCTGAGGTAGATCAGCTTATGAAGGTATCCAGTATAGATGCGCAAGTATATGGAAGAATGAAACATATCTTTAGTATTTATAAAAAGATGGTAAATCAAAACAAAACATTCGATCAAATTCTAGATTTGTTTGCGGTTAGAATTATAGTGGATAGTGTAAAGGATTGTTATGCGGCACTTGGTATTATTCATGAAAAGTATAAACCGATACAGGGCAGATTTAAGGATTTTATTGCTATGCCAAAACCTAATATGTATCAATCACTTCATACAACTCTTATCGGGCCATTTGGACAACCATTTGAAATTCAGATAAGAACTATGGATATGCATAAAACGGCAGAGTTTGGTATTGCTGCACATTGGAAATATAAGGAAGATATAAGCGGAAAGAAGTCTTCTAATAACGAAGAAGAAAAGCTTAGTTGGCTTCGTCAAATTCTTGAATGGCAGAAGGATATGTCAGATAATAAAGAGTTTATGACACTTCTAAAAAGTGACCTTGATCTTTTTTCAGAGGATGTGTATTGCTTTACGCCTTCAGGTGATGTAAAGAATTTACCAAATGGCTCAACACCGGTAGATTTTGCATATAGTATTCATAGTGCAGTTGGAAATAAAATGGTTGGAGCAAGAGTAAACGGAAAGATTGTTACTATTGATTACGTTATACAAAATGGAGATAGAATAGAAATTATTACATCTCAAAACTCTAAAGGTCCAAGCAGGGATTGGTTAAATATATGTAAGAGTACTCAGGCTAAGTCAAAAATTAATCAGTGGTTTAAGTCAGAAGTTAAGGACGACAATATAACTAAAGGAAAAAGTCTGATTGATAAGTATTGTAAGTCAAAAGGTATTGTTTTATCAGAGCTTACAAAGTCACAGTATATGAGCAAAGTACTTAGAAAGTATAGCTTTAAAGACTGGGATTCCATTATGGCTGCAGTTGGCCATGGAGGATTAAAAGAAGGTCAAATAGTAAATAAATTAGTTGAGGAATATGAAAAGAGAAATAAAAAGCAAACTACAGATGAGCAGATACTTAAAGATATTACTGATAATAGAGATAAGAAATATATATTAAGAGGAAATAGTGGAATAGTAGTTAAAGGAACACATGATTTATCCGTTAGATATTCAAAATGTTGTAATCCGGTTCCGGGTGATGAAATAGTAGGCTTTGTTACAAGAGGAAGAGGAATATCTATTCATAGAACAGATTGTGTAAATATGATGTGTCTTCCTGAAATCGAAAGAGCAAGAATAATTGAAGCTGAATGGGAGCTTAGTGAAGATAATCAGGTAAATGAGAAATATGAATCAGGTATCATTATTTATGCAAATAACAGAACAGGCCTTCTTGCTGATATTTCAAGAATATTTACAGAAAGAAATATTGATGTTAGAAGTTTGAATAGTAGAACAAGTAAACAAGGAATCGCAACTATATCAATGACATTCCTTGTAGGCGGTAAAACAGAACTAAATAGTATTTTAGAAAAGGTTAGAGCTATTGACAATATTATTGATGTTGAAAGAACATCGGGCTAGTCTAAAGTTTGGCTGAATCTTTTAGGAGAGGAGTATTAGTATGGTATCAAAAGTAGAAGATAAAAATCTTGAAGTTTGGAAGTTGGTTTTAGGTAAAATGAGTACAAACTGCTATATAGTTAAAGCTAAGGATAGTAAAAAGGCTATTATAATTGATCCAGGTGCTGAAGAAGAGGTTATAGTGGCAAAAATCCATGAATTAGGATTAGAGGTAGAGGCTATATTACTTACACATGGACATTTTGACCATATTGGAGCCGCAAAGGCTCTTAAAGAAAAAATGGAAACAAAAATTTACGCATTAGAAAAAGAGAAAGAAATTCTTGAAAGTGCTTCTAAAAATCTTTCTTCTTATTATGGTAATTATATAAAAATAAATGCAGATGTTTATCTTAATGATAATGAAAATTTAAAACTTGCAGGAATAGATATAAATGTAATAGAAACTCCAGGTCATACAATCGGCGGAGCATGCTATTTAATGAAATATAATGGCGAGGAGTTATTGTTTAGCGGAGATACTATGTTTGCAGGTACATATGGTAGATTCGATTTTCCGACAGGCAATTTTGCACAGCTAAGAAAATCAATAACTGAAAAATTACTTATTCTTGATAAGGATTTACATGTTTATCCGGGTCATAATGAAGATACATACATAGGAGATGAAATCTCAAATTATGCTTAATATAAAGACTAACGAAGATAAATATATATATGATATTCAAATGCTTGTGGATTCGTTTTCGGCTATGGAAGAAAATGATGGCATAGATAAAGAGTTAAACGTTGAGTTTAATAACAGAGAAAATGGAAATATAGATATCAAGGTTGAACTTGAGAAGTTATCTGAAGAAGCCATTGATATAGTGGATGTAGAATTCAAAAATACTATGAAGCAACTTGTTTACAAGGTGCTTCATAAATTTACGAAAAAGGAACTTCCATGGGGAGTTATAACAGGTATTAGACCAACAAAATTAGCTATGGCAAAGCTTGAAGAAAATAATGAGTATAGTGATAAAGATATAA
>JAVBUL010000060.1:0-20646 GCA_031555415.1 Lachnospiraceae bacterium
ATATATTATGTACACATTAAAGACAGAACAGAGCTTTGACTCTGCACATTTTTTATCTGAATATGATGGAAAGTGTAAAAACATACATGGTCATAGATGGACCGTATTAGTTGAAGTTATGACAGAAAATCTGGAGACAACCCCACAGCTTAGAGGAATGTATGTAGATTTTGCTAAGCTAAAGGATGATTTAAAAGAAGAAGCAGATAGATTTGACCATGCTTTTATTATCGAAGAAGGAAGCTTGAAAGAACCAACTTTGGCAGCACTTATTTCAGAGGATTTTAATATTAGAACTGTTGACTTTAGGCCAACAGCAGAAAACTTTGCAAAATATTTCTATAATGTAATGAAAGAAAAAGAATATAAAGTAAAACAAGCCACAGTATATGAAACACCAACAAATTGTGCCAGTTATTATGAGGTTTAGTGTATGTACAAAGTAGTTGAAAAATTTATCAGTATAAACGGTGAAGGTAAAAAAGCAGGCCAATTGGCTGTATTTATTAGATTAAAAGGTTGTAATCTTGACTGCGAATATTGTGATACAAAATGGGCAAATGAAAAAGAAGCCGCATATGAGGAAATGTCAGCGGAAGAAATCTATGATTACATAAAGTCTTCTAATGTAAGAAATGTTACACTTACAGGTGGAGAACCCCTTATTCAGAAGGATTTTTATCAATTTCTTAAATTACTTTCAGAAGATAATAGTATAGAGGTAGAAATCGAAACAAATGGTAGTGTCAGTTTAAAGGAGTTCATAAATATTCAAAACGCACCTGCATTTACAATGGATTATAAGCTTTCGGCAAGTGGCATGGAAGAGCGGATGTGTCATGAAAATTTTGAATTATTAGAGAAGAAAGACACAGTAAAATTTGTTGTAGGTTCAAGAAATGATTTAATAAGGGCAAATGAGATTATAGAAAAATATAAGCTTAAAAATAAGTGTTCAATATATTTTAGTCCGGTGTTTGGAATGATAAAACCGGAAGAAATAGTGGATTTTATGATAGAAAAAAAGCTAAACTACGTAAACATTCAGCTGCAATTACATAAATTTATATGGGATCCTAATTTGCGTGGTGTTTAAAAGGACATAAATTGGTAATTGCTAAAAATAGAAAGGACAATATTGTGAAAAACATGGATTTTGATGCAGTAAAATTTCATATAAGAGGCTTATTGGAAGCATTAGGAGAAAATCCGGATAGAGAAGGACTTAAGGATACTCCGGATAGAGTTGCAAGAATGTATGAAGAAGTATTTGAGGGTATTAAATATACAAATGATGATATTGCAAAAATGTTTGATAAGACATTTGAGGAAGATTTAGAATTTTTACCAACCGGTCAGGATATGGTTATTGTAAAGGATATAGATATATTCAGTTATTGCGAGCATCATCTTGCTTTGATGTACGATATGAAAGTAACTGTGGCATATATCCCAAATGGAAAGATAATAGGACTTAGCAAAATTGCAAGAATTGCAGATATGGTGTCAAAAAGATTGCAGTTACAAGAGCGAATTGGAACTGATATTGCAGAGATAATGACGAAGATTACAGGCTCTAAAGATGTCGCAGTTATTATAGAAGGCTGTCATAGCTGTATGAGTGCAAGAGGTATTAGAAAGTCAAATGCAAAGACATATACAACAACTCTTAGAGGTAAGTTCGAGGACGACAAAACATTGTTAATGAGAATCAAATAGTGGAGGTTTATTTTGAAGGCTTTAGTTTTATTTAGTGGTGGAGTAGATAGTACAACATGTCTGGCAATGGCTATAGATAAGTACGGAAAAGAAAATGTTGTAGCATTATCGATTGCCTATGGTCAAAAACATTTAAAAGAGATAGAAGCATCGCAAAACGTTGCAAAGTATTATGAAGTAGAGCATATATATTTGGACTTAGCAAAGATATTTGAATATAGTGATTGTTCATTATTGACACATTCAGAAAAGGAAATACCAAGAGAAACATATGCCGAACAGTTAGAAAAGGCAGATGGTTCACCAGTAAGTACGTATGTACCATTTAGAAACGGATTATTTTTGTCATCGGCAGCAAGCATAGCATTATCAAAGGGATGTGATGTAATCTATTATGGAGCACATTCAGATGATGCGGCAGGAAATGCGTATCCAGATTGTTCAGATGCATTTAATAAGGCGATTGGTGAAGCTATTTATCTGGGTAGTGGCAATCAGGTAAAGATTGAAGCACCTTTTGTAAATATGACAAAGGCACAGGTGGTTAAAATAGGTCTTAATTTAAAGGTTCCATATGAGTATACTTGGAGTTGTTATGAAGGTATGGAAAAACCATGTGGAACATGTGGAACATGTATAGATAGAATAAAGGCGTTTGAGGAAAATGGGGTAACAGATCCATTACTTAGCGAATAGGAAGGTAATTATGAGCGGAAGAGAAAAAGAAGAAGTAGATGGATTAACACTTTTGGGAAATCAGGGAACAAAATATCCGGATAACTATGCACCGGAAGTATTAGAAACATTTGTAAATAAGCATCCGGATAATGATTACTTTGTAAAATTTAATTGTCCTGAGTTTACAAGTCTTTGTCCTATAACAGGGCAGCCGGATTTTGCGACGATAACGATATCCTATGTTCCTAACGTAAATATGGTTGAAAGTAAATCTTTAAAATTATATTTATACAGCTTTAGAAATCATGGTGATTTCCATGAAGATTGCGTAAATGTAATAATGAAAGATTTGATTAAATTAATGGATCCTAAATACATAGAGGTTTGGGGAAAGTTTACACCAAGAGGCGGTATTTCAATTGACCCATACTGTAATTATGGAAAAGAAGGGACAGAGTGGGAAAAGGTTGCATTTAGTAGAATGTCAAATCATGATATGTATCCTGAAAAGATTGATAACCGATAGTATAGAAATATAGATTGTTTTTTTGACAAAAGCACCATCATATGCTAAAATCTATATAAATATGTAGTTATGTCGATATTCGACAGGATGGAGGTAAATGTGGCTAAAGTAGCTATTACTACAGATAGCAACAGTGGGATCACACAAAAACAGGCGGAAAAATTAGGTGTATATGTAATTCCTATGCCGTTTATTATCGGTGATGAAACATATTATGAAGATATTAATTTATCACAGAATGAATTTTATGAAAAACTAAACAACGATATAGATATTTCAACAACACAACCATCGCCAGAAACAGTGATGAATCTTTGGAGTGACCTCTTAAAAGAATATGATGAGGTAGTACATATTCCTATGTCAAGTGGATTGTCAGGTTCATGCCAGACGGCTACTATGATTTCAAGAGAAGATGAGTATGAAGGAAAAGTATTCGTTGTAGATAACCAAAGAATATCAGTAACTATGCGTCAATCAGTACTCGATGCAAAGAAGATGGCAGATGAAGGACTTAGTGGAAATGATATTCATGATAAGCTTATAGAAACTAAACTTGATTCTAGTATTTATATTATGGTGGATACACTTAAGTTCCTAAAAAAAGGCGGAAGGGTAACACCGGCAGCGGCGGCACTTGGTACAATACTTAAGCTTAAACCTGTTCTACAGATTCAGGGCGAAAAGTTAGATGCATTTGCAAAGGCGAGGACATTAACACAGGCTAAAACAATGATGATTAATGCTATAAGAGAAGATGTTAAAAAGAGATTTGGTGGAGATCCAAAAAATATATGGATTGAAATTGCTCATACAAATAATGAAGAGGAAGCACTTAATTTCAAAAGTGAGATATTAGCGGCATTTCCTGGCTATAATCCAGAAGATGTATATATTGACCATTTATCACTAAGTGTGTCATGTCATATCGGACCTGGGGCATTAGCATTTGCTATTACAAAAAAACTGTAAATAAAAACACAAGGGGCTAAAATTTAGCCCCTATTCTTACTTTATGGGAAAAGAGGATACATGCAAAAGATATTATTAGTGGCTATAAATGCAAAATACATACATTCAAATCTTGCAGTATATAGTTTGAAAGCATATTGCGATAATCAGTTAAAGAGTGACTCTAAAAAGTTTGAAGTAAAAATCAAAGAATTCACAATTAATAATATGCTAGATGATATTGTAAACGGTATATATCTTGAAAAGCCGGATGTAATTGCATTTTCGGTTTATATATGGAATATATCTTATGTAGAAATGTTGCTTAAGGAAATTGGTAAGATTCTTCCAAACTGCAAGATATGGCTTGGAGGGCCAGAGGTATCTTATAGAGCGAAGGAATTACTTGATTTATATAGTGATGTAGAGCTTGTAATGAGGGGCGAAGGGGAGAGGACCTTCACAAGCCTTGTTAGAGCAAAGTACAATCAAAATGCGTTGACGAGTGATATTAAAGGCATTACATATAGAGAATATACAGGGAAAATCATACAAAACGAAGACTTGGACATTATGGATTTAAGTGATGTTCCTTTTGTATATAACAATATATTGGATTTTGAAAATAGAATTATCTACTATGAAACAAGCAGGGGCTGCCCTTTTTCTTGTAGCTACTGCTTATCGTCAGTTGAAAAATCTGTACGTTTTAGAGATATAGAGATAGTAAAAAAGGAACTTAAATTCTTTTTAGATAACAATGTACCTCAAGTAAAATTTGTTGATAGAACCTTTAACTGCAAGAAAAGCCATGCGTTAGAAATTTGGAAATTTATAAAAGAAAACGATAATGGTATTACAAATTTTCATTTTGAGGTAGCCGCTGATTTACTTGATGAGACAGAGATAGAACTTTTAAGTTCATTAAGAGTCGGACTTGTACAGCTTGAAATTGGAGTACAATCTACTAATCTTAATACCATAAAAGAAATAAAAAGAACCATGGATATTGATAAACTAAAATATGTAGTTAGCAAGATAAATGAAGCAGCTAATATACATCAACATCTGGATTTAATCGTGGGTTTGCCTTATGAGGATTTTGCCTCATTTAAAAACTCATTTAATGATGTGTATAAAATGCAACCGGAACAATTACAGCTTGGATTTTTAAAAGTACTTTCAGGTTCATATATGTCAGAGATGCAAAAAGACTATGGCTTGGTATATAAATCATATGCACCATATGAAGTAATGTCCACAAAATGGATTAGCTTTGATGAAATATTGACTTTGAAATCTGTAGAAGAGATGGTAGAGATTTACTATAATACAGGTCAGTTTGTATATACTATTAAATATTTAGAAAACCTATATGAACAGCCTTTTGATATGTTTTTAGATATTGGTACATATTATGCAAAACACTTTGAAAAATCAGCTAAGCATTCAAGGATTGATAGGTATAATATATTACTTAGGTTTGTTGAAGAAAGAAAAATAGGGAATATAGGATTTTTTAAGCAGTTAATGACTTTTGATATATACCTAAGAGAAAATATAAAGACTAGACCAGCGTTCTCGAGGGATTTAAGAGAGTTTTCTGATGATATTCATAAACTAAAAGAAGAGAATAATCTTACAAGGCTTGAGCATGTTGAGGTTATTAGTGCAGATGTTTTGAAATATTTGGAAGATAAGGAATGTACAATTGATAATAGTATAAGCAGTATAGAGGGTACAGAATATTATCTATTATTTGACTATAATAAAAGAAATCCATTAAATCATAATGCAAAAGTCAGTGTCTTGAAATAAGGAGATAAACAGATGGCAAAGAAGGATGTAAAAAAAATATTAGAATTGCTTGATGAGCATTACAGCACAGAGTATAAATGTTATTTAAACCATGAAAATGCATGGCAACTTCTTATAGCTACTATGCTTAGTGCGCAATGTACTGATGCTAGAGTAAATATTGTTACAAAGGATTTGTTTAAGAAGTTCGATACATTGGAGAAATTTGCGTATGCAGACCAAAATGAACTTGAAAAATATATAAAATCAACCGGTTTCTATCACAATAAGGCAAAGAATATTATTGCATGTGCAAGAACTCTTGTTGAGAAGTATAATGGTGAGGTTCCAAGTAATATTGATGATTTAACATCACTTGCAGGGGTTGGGCGAAAGACAGCAAATGTCATTCGTGGAAATATATATAATGAACCAAGTATAGTGGTAGACACACATGTAAAGAGAATATCAAGAAAACTTGGATTTACAAAAAATGAAGACCCAGAAAAAATAGAGTACGATTTAATGAAATTGCTTCCAAAAGATCATTGGATATTGTACAATATACAAATAATAACACATGGGAGAGGTTTGTGCACAGCAAGAAGTCCAAAATGTAATGATTGCTTTTTAAAGGACTATTGCAACAAAAAAGAGGTAAGATAAATGCTTAAAGATTACGTTATAGTAGATTTAGAAACGACGGGCTTAAGTCCAAAATTAGATAAAATAATAGAAATAGGTGCAATAAAGATAAGAGATGGCAAGGAAGAAGCGAGGTTTGAAACCTTTGTAAATCCTGCAAGAGCTATACCGGAGAGAATAACAGGTGTGACAGGGATAAATGATATGATGGTTGCTGATGCACCATATATTGAAGATGTAATAGGGGAATTTATTCTATTTATTGAAGACTTGCCGTTATTGGGACATAATATTGCCTTTGACTATAGTTTTTTAAAGGTAAATGCAGTAAATAATAAATATAAATTTGACAAGCTTGGAATCGATACACTGAAATTAGCTCGCGTATACTTGAGTGAACTTGAAAGTAAAAGGCTGGAATTTTTATGCGATTATTTTGGTATTGTAGATGAAAATCACCATAGGGCGATAAATGATGCTTTCGTAACAGGTGAGCTTTATAAAGTGTTATGTGAGAAATTTGATGATGATTCTAAACCATACGAACTGGTTTATCAAGCAAAAAAGCAAGGTCCAGTTACAGAAAGACAGAAAAAATACCTAACGGACTTAGTTAGGTATCATAAAATAATTATTGATTATGACATTAATAAGCTTACAAAAAGTGAAGCATCAAGAATAATCGATAAAACAATATTAGAATATGGTAATATTAGGACGACGAGTTTTTGATATCCTCTAAAGAACTAATGATTGTTTTTTTGAGTAAAGAATCAAGTTTTGAGGCGGTTTCTATAAGCTGATTAATTTTATCAGCTTCATTTTTATTTGCATAAAGCTCTGCTAAAAGCTTGTAATTAACACTTATATCTGTTAAACTAATTATGCCAAATTCAAGAACTGTTATAGCATCATCGTCATAACCAAGTTCATGAATACGGTTGCCGTAAGAGTTTATAAGCTTTGCCATTAAGACAAAGTTGTCATCATACTCACCAATTGTGGTAAGGTTTGCAGGTCCATATTTAAGCTTTATATCAGTATTAGTTAAGCCAGTCATGTTTAATATGCGCTTTTCCTTTAGTGATAAAAGTTCCTGTTCAATAGCATTAAGCTCTGTATCAGAGTATTTGTTAATAGGAAAAGTATCATATGGAATGGTGATATATTTAATTAAATCAAGGTTTTGTTTTCTTACTGCATTGGCTTCTTGTTCTCGATTCCAAAAGTCTTTGGAAAGAGCATCAGACTTTTTATTAGCTTTTTTGATTTCATAGGAAAGCCAAATTAAAAAGATAACAAAGCAGGCGAAAATCGGATATCGAAATATAACCATTATATCAAATTTAAATGCAAACATTTTTATACCAAATCTTTCATAATATTTATAGGAGGACAGATCATGTTCAATATTTATAACAAGAAAAACAGAAAAATAGTAACAGTTACGATAGCAATTTTACTTGTGTTAGCTATGATAGTACCTATGATTGTCTCAGCCTTAATGTAAGTTTAATATTAACTTACAATAAAGTCAAGACAGGAGTTTTATATGAAACAAGGAAAGATTTCAGAACCTATTTTAAAAAGGTCTATTATTAAAGAAATAAAATATAAAAAGAAGGAAGTTTTAAAAGGATCGTCCGTGGGAAGTGATGCTGCTATTATAAAAATTCCTACAAGTGAACTAGTAACAGCGATTGCAACATATAGTGGAGAAATATTGCTTTCTGGAAAGAGAGCTCTAGTTAGTGCTGTAAATAACATTGTAGCATCGTTTGCATCTCCTGTGGCAGTGATGATATCTATTACAGCTACTAGGGATATTGGGGAAAAACAAATAAGAGAGTTTATGTCTATGATGGATGCGCATGCTAAGAGTTTGGGCGTTCAGATAGCAGGAGGACATACAGAAGCATCGGAAAATGTAATAGAGCCAGTTATAACAGTTACTTCATTCGGAATATTAGAAACAAGGGAAAAAGAAGTAAAGCCTGGATATGATATAGTTATGTCAGGAACTGCGGCGCTAGAAGGAACGATGTTATTGGCAATACAAAGATACGAAGAATTGAAAAAGAGATTTACCTCTATTTACATAGATAAGACGAGAGAATACATAGAAGAACTGCCTATTCTAAATGAGGCTGCAGTCGCCATTAAGCATGGCGTAGCTGCCATGCATGATACATCAAAAAGTGGTGTATTTGGTGCACTTTGGGAGATGGGTGAAAGATTAAAGGTGGGAATGGAAATAAATCTTAAATCCATACCGATTTATCAAGAAACCGTAGAAATATGTGAGTTTTTCGATATAAACCCATATACTTTTACATCGCTTGGAGGACTTATTATGGTGACAGAAGATGGAGCAGGACTTGTAAAAGAACTTTTAGAAACAGGAAAGAAAGCTGCAATCATAGGAAAAGTGACTGATAATAAGGACAAAACAGTAATGAATGATGATGAAAAAAGGTTTTTGGAACCGTATAGAAATAAATGAAAGGTAAAAGGTTGAACGAAATGATTGAATTAACAGAAGTTAGGCTACAAATATTAAATCAAATAGAAAAGAATAGTCGCATCGAACTTAAAGAATTATCTGTTCTATTGGGGATTCAAGAAGCAGAAATAGCAAATGAAATAGCTAATATGGAGAAAGAAAACATTATTAGTGGATATCATACGCTTATTAACTGGGAGAATACAAGTGAAGAGAAGGTTACTGCCATGATAGAGGTTATGGTTACACCTCAAAGAGGACTTGGATTTGATAAGATTGCTGAAAGGATTTATAATTTTAGCGAAGTAAATGCAGTTTACTTGATGTCAGGTGGTTTTGACTTTATGATATTACTTGAAGAAAAGACCATGAGAGCTGTATCACAATTTGTATCAGATAAGCTTTCAACACTTGAAGCAGTTAGAGGAACAGCAACGCACTTTGTACTAAAGAAGTATAAAGATCACGGAGCAGTTTTAAAAGAAGTAAAATCAGATGAAAGGATGCTAGTGACACCATGAGAAACCCATTATCAGATGTAGTAATAAACATGAAACCGTCAGGTATAAGAAAATTTTTTGATATAGTTAGTGAAATGAAGGATGCAATTTCTCTCGGTGTAGGTGAACCTGATTTTGATACACCTTGGCATATAAGAGAAGAAGGGATTTATTCTCTTGAACAAGGAAAAACTATATATACATCAAATGCAGGACTTAAAGAACTTAGAGAAGAAGTATGTAATTATTTAAAGAGAAGATTTGACTTAACATATAACTCAAATGATGAAGTTATGATTACGGTCGGAGGAAGTGAAGCTATAGATATAGCTCTTAGAGCTATGGTAAACCCGGGTGAAGAGGTTATTATACCACAGCCAAGTTATGTATCATATCTTCCTTGTGTACAGCTTACGTATGGCGTGCCGGTTATTATTGAACTTCAGGAAAAAAATGAATTCAGACTTACAAAAGAAGAGCTTTTGGCAGCCGTTACAGATAAGACAAAGGTCCTTATTATGCCATTTCCAAACAATCCAACCGGAGCTATTATGACCAAAGAGGATTTAGAAGATATAGCTAAAATCTGTATTGAAAGAGATATTTTTGTAATATCAGATGAAATATATGCCGAACTATCTTATTACAAACAAAGACATGTATCTATAGCAGAAATTGAAGGAATGAGAGAAAGAACTGTTCTTATAAATGGTTTTTCAAAATCATACGCAATGACAGGTTGGAGACTCGGTTACGCATGTGCACCGGTTGAAATCCTTAGTCAAATGCTTAAAATACACCAGTTTGCAATAATGTGTGCACCTACAACCAGCCAATATGCAGCTATTGAGGCACTTAAGAACGGTGATGAAGATGTTAGGAAAATGTCTGAAGCATACAATCAGAGAAGAAGATTTGTTCTTAACGCATTTAGAGAAATGGGAATAGAATGTTTTGAACCATACGGTGCATTTTACACATTCCCTAATATAAAGAAATTCGGCATGACATCAGAAGAATTTGCAACAAGATTTCTTCAGGAAGAAAAGGTTGCAGTGGTACCCGGTACAGCATTTGGTGATTGTGGAGAAGGTTTCCTTAGAATTTCTTACGCATATTCACTTGATAACCTTAAAGAAGCATTAGGAAGAATGGCTAAATTTGTAAAAAGGCTGGAGGAAAAGGCTGAAAGTGGGGATGAAAATGCTTAATATAGTTTTGCATGAGCCTGAAATACCGGCTAATACAGGAAATATAGGCAGGACTTGCTGTGCTACAGCAACAAGGCTTCATCTAATAGAGCCGCTTGGTTTTTCTATAAATGAAAAGGCGTTAAAAAGAGCAGGAATGGACTATTGGGATAAGTTAGATGTAGTAGTATATGAAGATTATGAAGATTTTTTAGCTAAGAATCCGAATGCAAAAATATATTATGCAACGACAAAAGCTCCAAATGTTTATTCTGATGTTAAATATGAACCAGATTGTTATATAATGTTTGGTAAGGAAAGTGCAGGAATACCTGAAAAGATATTGGTTAAAAATCAGGAAACTTGTATTAGAATACCAATGAATGAAGATATACGCTCACTTAACCTATCAAATTCAGTTGCCATTGTACTTTATGAAGCACTAAGGCAAAATGAATTTGCAGGAATGGAGCTTGGCGGACAATTAAGAGGGTATGATTGGAAGTAATGACTTCTTTGACTTTTGTAGTGTAAAAATAAATTCAGTTCCAACACCTTCAGTACTTATAACATTTATATTTTCATTATGATTTGTAATGATTTCTTTAACGATAGACAGGCCTAATCCAGTGCCTGTCTTATCTTTTCCTCTGGAAAAATCTGTTTTATAAAATCTATCCCAAATCTTGTTAAGGCTGCCTTTAGGAATACCTACTCCGAAGTCTTTTACAGATACAAATACCTTATCATTTTTATCACTCACATCAATTAGTATTTTTGAACTTATATTACTAAATTTTATAGCATTGTCAATTAAGTTGTATAGAACCTGTTGAATTTTATCTTTATCAGCATTTACAAGATATGATTTCTCGCCAAAGGTCACATTTAGAGTAAGTTTTTTCAGAGTACATTGACCCTCAAATGATGCAATGGTACTTCTTATTGTAGAAACTAAATCGAATTCACTAATGTCAAGTATGGCACCTTTTATACCCCATGTATTTAAAGTTAGTAAATTTCCCGTTAATTTATTAAGTCGCTCTGTTTCGGATAAAAGAATATTCAAATATCTTTCTTGACTCTCAGGTGGAATTGTGCCATCCAACATTGCTTCAAGATAACCCTTGATAGAAGTAAGGGGTGAGCGAAAATCATGTGATATATTGGCAATAAACTTTTTCTGATTTTCTTCAATATCATTAATTTCCTTTGCCATGAAGTTAAGCTTCTTTGCAAGAGTACCAAGCTCTGTTTTAGAATTAATATTAAGGTCTTTATAATCAAAATTACCCTTTGCATATTCGTCCGTAGCCTTTGAAATGTAATGAATAGGTTTATAAACCCATATGTGAAAGACTAATAATACAATAAACGATAACATAAAAATAACAATGAATGTGAAATATATCGAATTGGTTATAGGTAACATAGAATCATATACTTTGTCAAGCGGACGATTTATAACAATGTATCCATAAGTTTTATAAGTGTTTACAATAGGGGAATAGACAGTTAGGACTTCTGAGTCTAATTTCCCATCAAAATCTCCGGTGATATAGTAGCTTTCTGAAAAGTAATTATTTAAATCGCCAAGAGCAAGTCTTTGCTGACTCTTATCAGAGCTATATAAGACCTTACCCTGAGATGATACTATCCAAATGGTTTCATCTGAAGGGAGTAAAAAGTCTTTTATATCGGAGGCATAGTCATGTTTGCTGTCATATATATCATAGTCTGTAACACTATAGTGCTGTGATATTGCACTGGCATGACTATAGAGTGAGTTTGCAGAGCTTGAAATCTGACTGTTGAAAATAATTTCTTCAAGCCCAAAATAAATTACGCCAACAGAAGCAATTGCAAATATAAAGTAACCTATTAAAAATTTTGTATATACACTTTTTTTCATGCTATTGCTCCCATCTGCCTTTCGCTAGTTTTTTGTTTCGAATTTATATCCAACACTCCATACAGTTGCTAAAGACCATTTACTATGGTCTCCCATTTTTTCACGAATACGTTTTACATGCACATCTACAGTTCTAGTGTCACCGATGTATTCATATCCCCATATGTGATCAAGAATTTGCTCTCTTGTGAAAACTTGATTAGGAGATGCTGCAAGAAAGTGAAGAAGTTCAATTTCTTTCGGAGGCATTTCAAGCTGCTTTTTCATATAAGTAACAGTGTAGTTAACAATGTTGATTTCGAGGTCAGGATAAGTGATTATTCCGCTGTTTTTAGAATCATCCTTTACAGGAACCATACTCGTACGTCTAAGCACAGCCTTTACTCTGGCAACAAGTTCCTTAGAGTCAAAAGGCTTAATCATATAATCATCAGCACCCATTTCAAGCCCTAAAACCTTGTCAAATACTTCACCTTTTGCAGAAAGCATAATAATAGGTAAAGTAGAATCCTTTCTTATTTCTCTGCACACCTGATAGCCATCCATTCCAGGTAGCATTAAATCTAAAAGAACAATATCTGGTTGAAAAGACTTCACCGCCTCTAATGCCTCAGTTCCATCCTCTACACACATAGTATCAAAACATTCCTTCATTAAATAAAGAGAAATTAATTCAGAAATATTTGTATCATCATCTACTATTAAAACTTTTTGTTTCGTCATATTACACCCCTTTGCGCGCTGCGTGCGCACTTTATTAAATAGTTGAATATGTCCAACTTTTGAACACGCTTTTTTTGTTCAACATTTACTCTCTCTTGTTGCATACCAATGATGCAATCTATTATTTAATTCTTGCATTCTTCGCCGCCGGGCGAAGATTTCTTTTTAGTTAAATTCTACTATTGTAACGCCTGTATCACCTTCGCCAAAAACTCCTAGACGAAATTCTTTTACATACTTCTGACGTTTTAAGTGCTGATGAACGGCATTTTTCAGTGCACCTGTTCCTCTTCCATGTACAATTCTAACACTTGGTACATGTGCGATATAAGCATCATCTAAATATTTATCAAGAACTGAAATTGCTTCGTCTGTTGTCATTCCTATTAAATTAACCTCAGTTGAAACAGAAAGTGATTTTGAAACCTTAATCTTTCCAGAACCTGAACGCTTTATATTAGGTGCAGTAATTACATCTTCATCAATTATTTCTAAATCACGGATGTTTACCTGTGAACGAAGTATACCCATCTGCACAAATAAATCACCTTTTGCGTTAGGAAGTCCAACTACTTTTCCGTTTAAATTAAGACTTAATACCCTAACAGCCTCACCTAGCTTAAAGTCCTTTGCAGTATACTCTTTCTTAGGTTTCTTGTTATTTTTTAGAACAAGATGCTTCTCAGTCTCGGAAAGCTTGCCTTTTATCCTTTGACGTTCTTCTTCTAATTCTTTGCTAGATGCCTCGATTTTGTTCATCTTTTTAATGGTTGCATCTGCAAATGACTTGGCATCTTGCAAAATTGCCTGTGCTGTTTCGTTCGCTTCCCTTAAAATGCGTTCCCGTCTGTCATCAAGGTTTTCAGATTTTTTCTCAATTTCTTTCTTAAGCTCTTCAATTTCAATTTTATATTTATTTATCTCAATCTGCTCGCGTTCGATTTCTAACTTACTTTGCTCCAAATCAGTGATAATATCCTCAAAAGCTTCGCTGTTAGAATCAATACGTAGTTTTGCATCATTTATTATATACTCAGGAAGACCTAACTTACCGGAAATAGCGAAAGCATTACTCTTTCCGGGTATACCTATAAGTAGTCTATATGTTGGGCTTAGAGTCTCAACAGAAAATTCACAGCAGGCATTTTCAACACCCGGTGTAGATAAAGCAAATAATTTTAACTCGCTGTAATGAGTGGTAGTCATAGTGCGAACCTTCATATTGTGTAAAAATGTCAATATACTTATAGCCAGAGCCGCGCCCTCTATTGGGTCTGTTCCGGCACATATTTCATCAAATAATACCAGTGATTTATCATCGGCCTTTTCTAGTATTTTTATAATATTGGTCATATGAGATGAAAATGTACTGAGGCTTTGTTCAATGCTTTGCTCATCACCTATGTCTGCATAAACCTCTGTAAAAAGACTAAGGCTGGAGCCGTCATCAGCAGGTATATGGAGTCCTGATTGTCCCATAAGTGTAAATAAACCTACAGTTTTTAGCGAAACTGTTTTACCGCCGGTATTTGGACCTGTTACAATAAGTAAATCAAATTTATCTCCTAAATGAATGTTTATAGGAACAACCTTTTTCTGGTCAAGAAGAGGATGTCTGCCACATTTAATATTGATATATCCGTCAGTATTGAAAATAGGCTCACTACATTTATATTCTTTTGATAGTGCGGCTCTTGCAAAAATAAAGTCCAGTTCAGCAAGTGTTTCTAAGTTGTATTTTATCTGTTCGCAGAACTCGGCAGCATTGTTACTAAGTGTAGCAAGTATTTTTTCGATTTCTTCTTTTTCTTTAATTTCTAATTCTCTAAGTTCGTTATTAAACTGAACTACAGCCATAGGTTCAATGAAAAATGTTGATCCTGTAGAGGATTGGTCATGTACCATACCCGGCATATTTCCCTTACATTCTGCTTTCACAGGAAGACAGTATCTTCCGTTTCGCATAGTAATAACAAAATCTTGTAGATTACTGCGAACAGATTGGGAATTAACCATAGAATTTAGCTGACTGTGAATCTTGTCATTTGTTCTTTTCATGCTTTTTCTAATAGAAGATAATGCAGAAGAAGCTTCATCGGCAACCTCATCTTCGGATAAAATACACCTTTTAATCTCATTGTTTAGAGGAGATAAAGGTTCAAGAAATTCAAACATTTCGCTTAGTGAATCGGAAACTTCATCACCATCTTCTTTTCTTGAAAATGATTTAATGCGGAGTGTAACATTAAGCACTGAGCTTATGTCAAGTAACTCTCTAATGGTAAGAGCACTTCCGATTTCAAGTCTTTTGATTGATGCAAAAATATCTCTTGTACCAGAAAAAGACACACTGCCCTTTTGCCATAATCTTGACAACGCATCAGAGGTTAGTGTCTGAAGTTTCTTTATTTGTTTTATATTGTCGATAGGTTCTAGCTTGTGACAAAGCTCTTTTCCAAGAGGAGAAGAAGCATATGCTTCAAGCTTGTCTATTATTTTATTATATTCTAAAGTTTTTATTGCTTTACTGTTCATTGTATTTATACCACCTTCCATACCAATATTAACATAAGTCTTTTGGCTATTCAACAAGAAAAGCTATACTTTGTGAGATGTTTTTGATATAATAATTCAGCACACATTTTAAAAGGTTATTGATTTGAAAAATATAAAAAATAATACATAGAATGTTCATATATTCTAATTATAATTAGTGTAAACAAAAGATAGCTTTATTAGAAATGAGGTTATTATGGATAATAATAATGATAATAGAGATGTTAATGAAAATATAGAAGACGAAAAATATACATTTGTAAACGAAACAATAAAGAAAAAACCTCCGTTTATTATAAGGGCAGGTTTTAAAATATTATATATTTTAGGCATGGGAGCAGTTTTTGGACTGGGAATATGCCTAGTTTTGTATGCCCTTGATAGAAATGTAAAGGATATTTTTTTTGGTGAAAAAGATGAAACCGTAGAAACTACTTCCAAAATAGAAGTAGAAATAGAATCAGAAACTTTGGAAGGGGAAACGGTAGCTGACCTAGAAAGTCTGATTGATAAAAAGATTGTAGAAATCTATGCCATAACATATCAAAAAGAAGAGGAATCTACCACTGATGAAGTCGAATCTGTTGGTATATCAGATAGTTTGGGGAATAATGCGACTATCCTTAGTCCGGAAACTAGTAGTACAGAGACGGAAAGTACGACAGTAGCGGCTACAGGAGATAGCACAGAGGAAACAGAAGAAGAAAAGGAAAATGCAAGGATTATAAGTAAGACTAGCAAAACGGGAGTTCTTATAGCCATAAATTATCATCTGTATATATTGACTCAGTATGAAGATTTTAAAAACTGTGATGAAATAAAGGTGGAGTTTTACAATGGAGATTTAGCTACTGCTACTGTGCATAAGGCAGACGAGGTAAATGGTATAGCTATTATTGAAGTGAAAAAAGATCAGGTTATTAATCAAGTATATGGAACGATACGAAAGGCATCAATAGTTAGGTTGGATGAACTTAAAAATGGTGATACAATTATCTATGCAGGAAATCCATACGACGAAAAGAGATTATTTTACACAGGCACATTGGCAGGAGTTGATAATGGAAATATAAATTACGATACTTTTTACAGAGGCATTATTACGGATATTACAGTAAAGAATGTTGATGATGGTTTCTTGTTTAATAAATCGGGTCAGCTTGTAGGAATGGTTATGGATTTATGGAAGGGGAAAAGCGGAGAAAATACGATAACAGCGATGGGGGTTGAAGATGTTTACTCTATTATTGATAATTTAGTAAATAAGCTTACGATAAATCATATAGGTATAAAAGGTGAAAAAGTTACAGACGATATAAAGAATTTAATTAATGAGGAAATGCCAAATGGTCTTTATATTACTGATGTACAGAGAGGATCAAGTGCATATTCAGCCGGAATAATGGTTGGTGATATTGTAACTGAAATGAACGGTAAAACAGTAGAATCTTTACATGATGTGCAAAAAATTCTTGCAGATTTGAAAAATAGTGATATAGTAACAATGGTTCTAAAACGAAAAATTGGTGTAAGTTATAGCGAACTTAGGATTAAGGTGTCTGTAGAATCATACTAAAAATTGAAAGGAAATAAAATAATGAAGTATATAGAGAGTATAAGAGAAGGTGAAAAGGTAGCAGATATTTATTTTTGTAAGTCAAAGATATCAGCACTGACAAAGAATGGAAAGCCATACGAATCTCTTACATTACAAGACAAGACAGGAACTGTTGATGCAAAGATTTGGGATCCGAACTCACTTGGTATAGATGATTTTGATTCAATGGATTACATAGATATAGTAGCAGATGTAGTAATGTTTGGCGGAGGATTGCAATTAAACATAAAGAGGGTTAGAAGAGCAGGCGAAGGCGAATATGATCCAAGAGAATATCTTCCGGTTAGTGAAAAGAATATAGATGAGATGTATGATGAACTAAAGAAATACATTGATTCTGTAAAGAATACATATATGAATAAGCTTTTAAATACTATGCTTGTAGAGGATTCGGAGCTTATTAAAAAGTATAAAGCCAGTTCAGCAGCAAAGACAGTTCATCATGGTTTTATCGGTGGATTGCTTGAACACACATTGTCAGTAGTTAAGATTAGTGATTTTGTTTGTGGCTTGTATCCGGTTATAAATAGGGATTTATTGCTTACATCAGCGATGTTGCATGATATAGGTAAAACAGTTGAGCTTTCTTCATTTCCGATAAATGATTATACTGATGACGGTAATCTTTTAGGGCATATTGTGCTAGGTAGTGAAATGGTTGGGAAGGTGATTGATAAGATAGACTGATTTCCAAGACAGTTAGCTGGTGAGATAAAGCATTGTATATTATCTCATCATGGAGAGCTTGAATATGGTTCGCCTAAAAAGCCAGGACTTATTGAGGCAGTGGCGCTTAGTTACATAGATAATTTAGATGCGAAGCTTGAAACTATGAAGGAGCTGTTGGCTAGTGCAGTACCGCCAGTTGAGGGTAGCCATTGGATTGGTTATAATAGATTTTTGGAGTCGAATATTAGAAGGACTACAGTGGATTAAAACACATGGAGGAGTAGATGAAAAAGAACGATGAATTAGTGGTTGAAATTGTAGATATTGGAATAAACGGAGAGGGTATAGGCAAGGTAGATGGCTATACGCTCTTTGTTAAAGATGCTATTATGGGTGATAAGGCGAAGGTTAAGATTACGAAGCCTTCTAAGAATTATGCTTATGCGAGATTGGTGGAGGTGATAGAGCCTTCAAAGCATCGTGTAGAGCCGGTTTGTCCGGTGGCAAGGAGCTGTGGTGGATGCCAGATACAGGAGATGTCTTATGAGAGTCAGCTTGAGTTTAAGAAGAGGAAGGTTGAGAATAATATTAGGAGAATTGGGAAAGTCGAGGACTTTGAAATATATGATACTTTGGGGATGAAGAATGCTTTTAGGTATAGGAATAAGGCACAGTTTCCGATAAGACGTGGTAAGGATGGAAGGATAATAGCTGGGTTTTATGCGGGAAGAACACATTCTATCGTGGAGTGTATGGATTGTGTTATTGGGATTGAGGAAAATAAGGATGTTTTGGATATTGTTATTAAGCATATGGAAAAGTATGGAATAGAGCCGTATGATGAGGAAAGTCATAAGGGCTTGGTTCGTCATGTGCTTATTCGTAAGGGCTTTAAGACTGGGGAGATTATGGTGTCTGTTGTTATTAATGGGGACAAGCTTAAGGGAGCGGAAGAGTTGGTGGATAGGTTGGTTGCTGGTGTTGCTGGTATGAAGGATATTTCGACTAATATAAATAAAGAGAAGACGAATGTTATATTGGGTGAGAAGGTTGTTAATTTGTATGGTGATGGGTATATAACGGATTATATAGGGGATGTGGCGTTTAGGATATCGCCATTGTCTTTTTATCAGGTGAATCCGGTACAGACGGAAGTTTTGTATGGGAAGGCTTTGGAGTATGCGGGGCTTACTGGGGATGAAGTGGTGTTTGACCTTTATTGTGGTGTTGGGACGATATCGCTGTTTTTGGCGAAGGCGGCTAAGAAGGTGTATGGTGTGGAGATTGTACCTGAGGCGATAGAGGATGCTAGGGTTAATGCGAAGATTAATGGGATTGAGAATACAGAGTTTTTTGTGGGGAAGGCTGAGGATGTTATACCTAGGTTGTATAAGGAGAAGGGGATTAGGGCAGATGTGGTGGTTGTGGATCCGCCGAGGAAAGGGTGCGATGAGGTGCTTTTGGAGACGATCGTGGAGATGGAGCCGAAGAGGTTGGTGTATGTGAGTTGTGACTCGGCGACGTTGGCTAGGGATATTGCGTTTTTGAGGGAGAGAGGGTTTGGAGTGGATGGGGTGCAGCCGGTGGATATGTTTCCTAGTAGCGTGCACACAGAAGTAATTACCCTATTGCAGAAGTAGAAAATTCAGATAAAGACTGGAAAATTAGAGATTTAGAAAATAAGATAAGAGATTTGAAGTGAATATTTATCTTAATATAGAAAAGCTTTGGTGCGATTTGAAGCTAGCTTCAATGTCAGTGGAACAGATTTTGTATGAAGCAACATTACTGGGTCAACAGGAGAAAACAGAACTATGACTTGATGGACACAAGGAGAATTTATGTATGAAAAATAGTATATTTTATTCGTGGCAATCAGACTTACCTAACAATACAAATCGTGGGTTTATTGGAGAATGTATAGAAGGTGCAATAAAAACATTAAATAAATCAGAAAAATATCAGGTTGAATTATGTATGGATAGAGATACATTGAACCAGATAGGAACACCTGATATTGCAGAGAGTATATTTAATAAAATTGAAAAGGCTGCCATCTTTATAGCTGATGTTAGTATTATAAATAAAGAATATAAAAAGAGAAAAACGCCTAATCCAAACGTACTTATAGAATTAGGGTATGCAGCTAAGGTTTTAGGCTGGGAGAGAATAATTTGTATTTTCAATACAGATACTGGTTCTTTTGAAGACCTCCCATTTGATATTCGACTTAGAAGACCTTTGTGTTATTGCTTAAAAGATGTTGAAAAAAAAACTGTTAAAAAGGCAATGATTGAAGCAATTAAAAATAATATTGAAGTCTTTGAAACAAATGAGCTTGTAGTTTTAAATGATGTAGGAACATATCTTATAATTGATACAAATAGTTTTTATACAAAAATAGAAGGTGATATAATTAGCATTTTGAAGGATAAGAGATTTCAAACTAAATATGGTTTTACTGATAATGACTTTTTAGTAAATATATGGGATGATTTAGAATACAGATTCGAAGATGACAAAACTTGTGAGGATATAGATATTGAATATCAAATATTTGTTGATTTTATTGATGATACGTATTCATACGGTAATATTGAAAATAGAGAATGTTCTGTGTTTTTTTCTATAAAAGAAAGATTTAAACAAATAAATTTTA
>JAVBUL010000213.1:0-22499 GCA_031555415.1 Lachnospiraceae bacterium
TAAAATAACTTTTGCCGACGCGTATTCTCCAATATCTTCACCTATTGACATTACTCCCTCAATATCCTCCCACCATTTATTTTTTATAAAATAACCCGATTCGTCAATGCTAACTTCTCCTCCAAACTCATCTCCTTCTCCCTGAAATAAGCTCCAACCTAGTAATACTTCTCCATTGTCTTTATAGCCTGTAACTATACATGCTTCTGGAGGTCCAACTACGCCAAGCGCAATAACAGGGCGTCCACAGTCAATCTCTTGTTTAATAAGTTCAAGATAATCTTGTTTTGATGATCCTTCTTCAATTATTCTAAAACTTCTTCCTGCGCTGCTGAATGCCAGCTCAAATGGCTTGTTATGCTCATAAAAAGTGTTTCTAATATCTACAGCAGCAAAATCCCAACCACCTTCTTCCATTCCCCATCGTTGACGAAAGGCAGCTCCTGAGATTGCCATTATCTGTGCATAACTTATGTTTTGCCCCATGTAATTAAGAATAACTTGTAAGCACATTGGAAAAGGAGTACATTGCACTTGTCCGTCAACTTCCTTTCCCCAATATATTTTTGGTACACCGTATAAAATACAGCTGTCTGTTGTCTTTTTAATTTCACCCATTTCATTTACCTCCTTTAGTTTAGGAAGTGTAAACTTTGGATTATCAATATCTAAAATAATAGGTGCATAAACACCCGGATATATTATTCTACGACCACATAAATATTTTGATTTTCTAAATTCTGATGGTGTTAATCCTGTATTTCGCTTAAATGCTCTTGTAAATGTGTCAAGATTTGAAAAACCATACTCAAACGCAATTTCAGTTATACTTCTATCCGAATGTCGAATTTCAAAAGCAACATTTGCAATCTTACGTGATAGAATATAGCGTGAAAGAGAAATACCCATTGACTTTTTAAAAAAATCTCTTAAGTGATGGTATGAAAATCCGACTGCTTTTTCTAATTTATTATAATCAGCATTATTTTTTACATTTACTTCAATACAGGCAATTATTGAACATATATCTGTTACATAATCCAATTTATCCACACTCCTTTATATTTTTTTACTTCCGGAAGTAATTACATTATATCAAGTGAAATAAATAATTACTCGACTTTTTTGACAAAATTATATATATTTCTTTTCTCAAGTGAACTAACTTTTACTTCACCGTATTTTCGCCACTTTTCCGGTTTATGAAAATCATCAAAATGTACTCCGCCATTTTCTATTACATTATATAATGTAAATCCACTTTCTTGTATTAATTTTATATACGGCTTTATAGCTTCGTCATGTGAAATCGACTTTAGTTTATATGAGACACTACCATCTTTTGTCTTCACAGGTATTCTTTTATGTTCATACATTTCAATTCTCCTTTAAAATAAAAGTTAATGACAGTATAACAGCATTAAAGAATTTATATCTCGACTTTTTTGATGAAAATTTATTTTAATTATTAGTGATATTACCAATTAAAATGGAAATCCTTAAATTGACAAAGGACTTTTAGCTATATATAATAGTTTTTATATATAGTAATCTTTATATATAGTATTCTTTATATAAAAGTCATATTGCAATTATTTTAATGATTAAGAATGGAGTTCTAATATGAGTACAAAATTTATACAATGCCTAATTGAACGTTTTTGCATAGAGAAGAAAAAGCTTGATAGGTCTGGAATCTATGCATATACACAACGATTACTAGCATACAATTCTAACAAAATAGAAGGTAGTACACTTACAGAGGAACAAACAGCCTCTTTATTTGATAATGGTATTTTACCAAAGACAGATGATTATTATAGGGCCAAAGATGTAGAAGAAATGAATGGACATTTTTTGATGTTTAATAAAATGCTAGACACTTTAGATGAGCCTTTAACACAAGATTTAATTAAGAAGTTTCATTTTGAATTAAAATCAGGTGTATTTGAAGACCGATATAATGGATATGCAATTGGAGATTATAAAAAACGTGCTAACATAATTGGCATTTATCAAACAGCAAAACCTGAAGAGGTTGATGCTGAAATGGAAACATTATTAGATTGGTATTACAAGCAAGATATAAATATTTCAACATTAGCCGAATTTCACAATATATACGAAAGTATACATCCGTTTCAAGATGGAAATGGACGAACTGGACGCTTAATTATTTTTAGAGAATGTATAAAAAACAATATTATTCCAATTGTAATAGAGGACAAAAATAGAATTGAATATTTAGAAGCATTAAAAATATATAGAGAAACAAAGGACACTAAAAATATGACAGAGCTTTTCGAAAAAGAGCAACAAGTATACTTAGAACAGTGTAAATATTTTATCAATTTAGATTAGGAGTACCTGAATATGAATATTGAAGTAAATAACGTAAATTTATTTTATGAAAATATAGGAGAAGGAAGACCTATAATACTATTACACGGAAATGGTGAAGATCATAAAATTTTCAATAAATTAATCAGTCTATTATCTAAAGACTATAGCGTATATGCCATTGATAGCAGATGTCATGGAAATAGTGAAAAGACAAAGAATATAAGCTATAATATTTTGATGGAAGATATAGTTGCCTTTATCGAAAAACTCGGTTTAAAAAATCCCATATTATATGGATTTAGTGATGGTGGCATAATAGGTTTACTGTTAGCTTCAAGGTATCCAAATGTTTTATCAAAACTAATAATTAGTGGAGCTAATACTAATCCCTTTGCCTTAAAACGAAAATGGAGATATTTATTTAAAGTTACTTATTTTTTTACAAGGTCTAATAAAATAGAAATGATGTTAAAGGAGCCTAATATACAAAAAGACGACTTAAATAACATTAAAATACCTGTACTTGTTTTAGCAGGTGAAAATGATATTGTTAAAGAAAAAGATACAAAATATATTTCTGATAATATTAATACATCTACACTAAATATTTTGATGAAAGAAACTCACAGCAGCTATGTTATTGATAATAATAAACTATATAATGCTATAAAGGATTTCATAGCTAACTAAATTTAAAATAACCACTAATGATTACTCATTAATGGTTGTTTTAAGTTTAATGGCTATTTCCATCAAACTGTGTCATAATCCCTTTTACTTCTTCGATACATTCCTGCTTTAAAAGCGCTATCATTCTTGGAATATAATTTTGCATATATTCTTGATCAAACGTACCATCCGCCTGCTTATCAAACCCCTCTGTTAATAAAGCTTTTGCTTCTTCTTGTTTTTCATCTTGAACACGCTCTAAGATGAAGTTAAAAAACTTTTCTTGTCCTTGATTCATAAAAATACCTCTTTCCTTGCTTTTTATTTATTGTGCAAACACTTTCTGTAAATCGTGATACTTATATAAAGTGTTAATCAACCTATCACATAACTTATAATATCATAATTAATCCTCCTGAAATGGATTAAATGGTTCTTTTATACAAAACATATGGTCAAGTGGACCACTTCCTTTACCCAAATCAAGCTTCACTTCAAGCGCGCGTGTTATATAACGTTTTGCGTTTCCTATACTTTCTTTCAAATCATAGCCTAAAGCAATATTACTTGCAATTGCTGATGATAATGTGCAGCCTGTCCCATGTGTATTTTGATTATATATTCGTCTTCCTGCAAACCAATATATTTCTCCTGTATATAATAAATCATTTGCATTTTTCAAGCTATGACCGCCTTTAATAAGTACATTTGCCCCTGTCTTTTCTCTTATATATATAGCAGCTTCAATCATATCTTCTTCATTTTCTATTTTATTTCCCCAAATAACTTCTGCTTCCAACAGATTTGGTGTTATAAGCGTTGCCAATGGTAATAACTTATTTATAAGCGCATCCATGGCTTCCTCACTTAATAAAGACCTGCCACTTGTTGATATCATCACTGGATCAATAACTATATTCTTTGCATTATATTCTTCTAACTTACTTGCAATAACTTCTATTATATCTTTATTAGAAACCATTCCTATCTTGACTGCATCCGGATAAATATCTGTAAATACACTATCCATTTGACTTCCCACAAATTCAGGCGAAACATCAAATACTCCAAATACATTAGTTGTATTTTGTGATGTAACTGACGTAATGACGCTCATAGCATATACCTTATGAACTGTCATCGTCTTAATATCAGCCTGTATTCCTGCCCCTCCACTACAGTCTGAACCCGCTATTGTAAGTACCTTATTCATAAGTCAATCATTTCCTCTCATTTCTTTCACTTTATTTAATAATCTCTTCGTATCTTCCTCTATATTTTCACTTGCAAATATTGCAGCAACTACTGCTACACCGTCTATTCCTGTATCCTTTAATTCTAGTACATTTTCCTCATTTATGCCACCTATCGCAATTACCGGAATATTTACAGCCTTAACAATTTCGTTAATAACACTATGTGGTATTACGTATGTATCTCTTTTAGTAGTTGTAGAAAATGCTGCTCCTGTTCCAATATAGCTTGCACCTTCTTTTTGGGCAAGCAAAGCCTGTTCCACTGTTTTTGCTGTAACACCTACTATTTTGTCCTTACCTAAAAGCTCCCTTGCTTGTGTTGCGCTCATATCCTTTTGTCCAATATGAACTCCATCTGCACTACATAGTATAGCAGCTTCTATATTATCGTCAATAACAAATGGTACTTTATATCTATCACATAATAATTTAACTTTTTCACCTAATTCTATTAATTCAAAAAGCTCCATATTTTTTTCTCTTAATTGAACAAATGTTGCTCCACCTTTCAATGCATTTTCTATCTGTATTAAAAGTGTTTCTTTTTCGTTTGTCCATGAACTATCTGTAACTGCATATAATAGCATATCCTTTTTATTACAAACATATACAGCTTCTTCGTTGTATGTACTAATCACTATAATCCTCCATATTAAAGCTTCTTTTTGCTAGTCTATCATGTTTGTTATATTCTGTCAAACGCTTGACAGAATGTCGAATTTTTCATATACTTGTAGAGTAACTTATTATTATTTTGGGAAGGGTAGGATAGGTTTATGGCAAAAAAATTTGTTATTATCGGTAAATCAAATACTGGAAAATCATTTTTACTTGATAAAGTTCTGGAGGATAAAAATCTTCGTCCAATCGGCTTTAGAATGCATGATTTTCAAATAGAAGGAGAATTTAGAGGATATTATATACATAGTATTTTAGATGTTGATGGATATCATAACAATATTCCTATTCAAACTTCTTTAAGGAGTAAACATCGTATACAGATGTCCGAAGTATATGATACGTTTGGTACATTGTGCTTAGATGGTGTATTAAAAGCGGACAAAGAAGATTATGATTGTATCGTTTTGGACGAGCTTGGCAGAGGTGAAGATACCAGTGAAAAATTTGCCGAATATGTAAACAAAGTATTAGATAGTGATGCTACAGTATTTATTCTTATGAAAAACACATCAAATGATGTAACTAAAGAGATTAGAAAACGTAGTGATTTACTTATTTACGACTTAGACAACATGTCACAAGACGAAGTGTTATTAAATATTAAAGACCGAATATAAAAATAGTTCGCCAACTTAAATTGGCGAACTATTTTTATATTCTTTTTGCATAGAACAGTACCCCTAAAGTTCTTGGACCACAATGCGAAGCTATTACGCTTCCTGCTCTTGTGATATGTATCTCTTTAAAAATACCTAGTTTTTCTAAATTTTTCTTCACTTCTCCTGCTATATCCTCTACTCCACCACTATGCGTTATAAAGATATGATTTTCTTCTGCATTTAATATATCTTCTTTTAATTCCTCTACATACTTATGAATTACAGAATCTATATTTCCTCTAAATTTTTTTCCAACATCCATCTTTCCATCAGCTACCACTATCTGGGGCTTTAGTTTCAATGCCCCTGCAACTAATGCTGTAATCGCACTGCAACGCCCACCCCTATGAAGGTAAGTAAGGGTATCTATTACAAATCCTGCTCTTACATTTTCTCTTTCTGATATAATCTTAGCTACAATGCTTTTTGCATTCATTCCCTGTTGTATATATTCCGCTGCTTTTATAAGCTGCAGTCCAATACCTGTTGACAGACTTCTTGAATCTATAATATATGCTCTTGCATATTCAAGTTCCTCTGCCGCAAGCCTTACTACATTGCAAGTAGTAGACAACTCTTCCGAAATACCAATGTATATAATTTCATTGCCTTCTATATCGTATTCTTTAAACTTTTCTATTACATATTCTATATCTGGAGAAGATGTTTTTGGAGTCTTTCCTGTTTTATTAGACCACTCATATAAATCATCAGGTGTCACCTCTATTAAATCTCTATAACTCTTATCTTCAAGCTGAATGTATAGAGGTATAACCGATATGTCATATCGTTCTAATAAATCCTTCGATAAATCACATGTACTATCTGCAAATATTTTTATCATTTAATAATTCCTCCCATCATATAAAGATATTTTACCATTCTCATTTTATTTGTCAATTTATTTATAACCTTATTGCTTTGATATCATATTATAAAATATATAAGTCTGTAAAAGGAGGGGTAAATATGTCAAGCTGTTCAGAATGTAACAATAATTACTATACAAGTAATGAATGTAATTCATCAAATATATCATGCCCTTATGAAGGTATAGGGCCTACCGGACCTAGGGGCCCAGCGGGCGATTCTGGCTGTCCAGGTCCAAAAGGAGATCAAGGTATCCCGGGACCGAGAGGCCTTATGGGACCTGAAGGAATGGAAGGACCTAGAGGACCGGCGGGACCTAGAGGTGAGAAAGGCGAAAAAGGTGATCAAGGATGTCCCGGAGCTGTAGGACCCAGAGGCTCTGCCGGACCTATGGGACCCAGAGGACCACAGGGTGTACGAGGCGATGTTGGACCTCAAGGTGATCCTGGTTGTCAAGGTCCACAAGGTGTAAAAGGTAATCCCGGACCTGTTGGACCAGCCGGACCTAGAGGACCTGTCGGATCGAAAGGTGACACTGGACCTATGGGACCGCAAGGTTATATGGGGGTTGAAGGACCAGAAGGACCTATGGGACCTATGGGACCTGAAGGAAGTGTAGGTGCCGAAGGATCTGTTGGACCAATCGGACCTCAAGGACCTCAAGGACCAAAAGGCTGTCAAGGACCTATTGGACCGGGGGGAGCTCCCGGCGAGCAAGGGCCTACCGGTGATACCGGACCTACCGGACCGCAGGGCATTCAAGGCGAAGTCGGACCTCAGGGTGAAATTGGTGAAACGGGACCTATTGGACCGCAAGGCATTCAAGGTGAAGTCGGACCTCAAGGCGATATTGGTGAAATCGGACCTACAGGAATGCAGGGCGTTCAAGGCGAAGTCGGGCCTACAGGCGAAATTGGACCTACAGGAGCGCAAGGTGATTTAGGACCTACAGGGCCACAGGGTATTATGGGATACACTGGACCGCAAGGTGATATCGGTGATACCGGACCGCAAGGTGATATCGGCTACACTGGACCTACAGGGCCACAAGGTATTCAAGGTTTTGCTGGTACTGTCGGTACAATCAAAGGATCATATAGATCTATTGATGAATTAATCGCTGCTCATCCTACCGGTAATGAAGGTGATTTCTACTATGTTGATCCAGATATATATGTTTGGGATACTGATAACGGTGAATGGGTTAATGTCGGAAGAATCGCAGGGCCTCAGGGTATCCAAGGCTATCAAGGTGATACAGGATCTACCGGACCTGCTGGTGATATCGGTCCTACCGGTGATACAGGACCAGTCGGTGAACAAGGTGATATTGGACCTACCGGACCAATTGGTGATTTAGGACCTACCGGACCTGCCGGTGATTCCGGACCTGCTGGTGAAATAGGACCTACCGGACCCCAAGGTATCCAAGGTATAGCCGGTACTGTCGGTACTATCAAAGGTTCTTATGATTCTATTGATGACTTAATTGATGCACACCCTACAGGAGAAGAAGGAGATTTTTATTATATAAAACCTGAATTATATGTTTGGGATAGTGATAAAGGTGAATGGATAACCGTAGGTGAGATTGCGGGTCCTCAAGGACTTCCTGGTATTCAAGGAAGTCAAGGTGATATCGGTCCTACCGGACCTCCGGGTGATTCCGGTCCTACTGGTGATACTGGTAATACCGGGCCTACAGGACCAAATGGAAACGGTACTTTAATTCCTATTATTTCACCTAGTTCCACTGTATATGCAACAGTTAATTCATCTAATTTTCCAACAGTATACCCTTTATCCTATGGAAGATATTGCGGTGCAGGTATGTTACTAAGCAGTACTTTAGAAACCGGTCAATTTACTGTTTCAGTAGGTACTGATAATGTGAACTATATGTTTCCTCTTGCGTATGATGCTATTATTACAAATATCTATGCTTCATTTAGCAATTATTCTAATTTTACACCAGGAACAGGTTCTGATTATTATCCTTTTATAGCTATTGCAACCGCTCCTTCAGAATCTCGTACCTTCTCAATATTAAGCGAGACTATAACTTCTCCTGAAACACCGTTTAAGGGAGGAACCTATTATGCTTCAGGTAAAATTTTAACAGCTTCAAATGTTAATATAGGTACTGTAGTTACTGCTGGAACACAATTCATGGTAGTTGGTGGATGGCATTGTGATGGTACTATACGTGCATTAAGTTTATATGTATATATGAATGCAAGTATTTTGCTTAAATAAAAAAAGATTCGGCTAAAGCCGAACTTCGCAAGAATGATAAAGCCATTCTTGCTGGAACAATTTTGAGGAGTTTCCTATTAACTAAAAAGATTCGGCTAAATAGTATTAATATTATTTAGCCGTATATTTCAAAATATGGAGGTATTTTTAATAGTAATGCATAAATATAAAGTATGTGTATATGCAATTTGTAAGAATGAAGAGAAGTTTATTGATCGCTGGATGGATGCAGTAAATGAAGCTGACATGGTTATTGTTACTGATACAGGTTCTACAGATAATACTGTAGAAAAACTACGTGTACGTGGTGCAGTTGTCTATCAAGAAAACATTGAACCTTGGAGATTTGATACAGCAAGAAATCTCGCACTTAGCCATGTTCCTAATGATATTGATATTTGTGTATCAAATGATATTGATGAGGTTTTTGAAAATGGATGGCGAAATAAACTAGAAGCTGCTTGGAATACTGATATAACTCGTGCAAAATATTGGTTTTCGTGGAATAAAAGCTCTTCTAATTCTCCTGAAAAAAGGTTTATGATGGAGAAAATTCATTCAAGGAAAGGCTTTAAGTGGATTCATCCTGTACATGAAGTACTGGAGTATTTTGGAGATATTCCTGATAAATCCATTTTTATTAATGATATTATGCTTTATCATCTTCCTGACCCAAATAAATCTAGAAGTCAGTATCTGCCTCTGCTTGAATTATCAGCAAGTGAAAATCCAACAGATGATAGAACAATGTTCTGGCTTGGAAGAGAATATATTTTTAAAGGCTTTTATGATAAAGGAATTGAAACCCTTAAAAATCACCTTGAAATGCCTACAGCCACATGGGATGAAGAACGAAGTGCATCTATGAGATTTATAGCACGTGCTTACAGAGCAAAAAGAGATGATAACGAGGCTTTAAAATGGCTATTTAAATCTGTTGCTGAATGTTCCAGAATACGAGAACCTTGGCTTGATATAGCAATTCTTGGTTATGACAATCAAAATTGGGAGCTTTCCTTCTTTGCAACTGAAAAAGGACTTTTAGTTACGATAAATACAAATAGTTATTTAGTTGAGCCCGCTGCATGGGGATACAGCCTACATGATTATGGAGCAATTGCTTGCTACAGACTTGGCTTGTATGAAAAAGCCTTATTCCATGCACGTAGAGCATGTAAACTTTCACCACATGATAGAAGATTAAAAGATAATTATAATTTAATATATAATAAAGGGGGTAACGATTAATACGCCATGAATAAATATAAAATTTGCGTTTACGCAATTTGCAAAAATGAAGAAAAATTTGCTGAGCGTTGGATGAGTTCTATGAATGAAGCCGATGCTGTAATAGTAACAGATACCGGCTCTACTGATAGTACTGTAGAAAAACTAAAAGGGGCAGGGGCTATAGTATATGAAGAAAATGTAAAACCATGGCGTTTTGATAATGCAAGAAATATTTCATTATCGCATGTTCCAGACGATACAGATATTGCAGTATGCACTGATTTAGATGAAATACTAAGACCCGGCTGGAGAAAACATTTAGAAAATGCGTGGTCAAATGGTGCAACAATGGGTAATTACTTATATAACTGGAGTCTTAATCCAGATGGCACTCCACAGACACAATTTACTTATTTCAAGGTACATACAAAAAAAGAATATACTTGGGAATGTCCTGTACACGAATACCTAAAATACATAGGGAGCATGCCTGAAAAGAAAGTATTTATTGATGGTATGATTCTTGACCATTATCCTGACAGTGAAAAATCCAGAAGTTCTTATCTTCCTTTGTTAGAAATGGCAGTTAAAGAGCAACCTTACAATGACCGTATGGTTTATTATCTTGGCAGAGAATATATGTATAATCAAAGATGGTCTGACTGTATTAGTACATTACAACTACACTTAAAGCTTCCGTCTGCCCATTGGAAAGAAGAAAGATGTGCTTCTATGAGATGGATTGCCAAATCATACGGTATGCAAAATAACATTACAGAGGCTTATAGCTGGTATTATCGTGCAATTTCAGAAGTACCTGATATGAGAGATGCATATATAGAATTTGCAAAACTTGCATATCTTAAAAATGATTGGACTACTGTATTTTTTCTTACCAATGAGGCTCTTAAAATAAAGGAAAAATCAAAGGTTTATGTAAATATGGGCTACTCTTGGGATTATACTCCTAACGACCTTGCCGCGATTGCCTGTTTTAATCTTGGATTATATGAAAGAGCACTCTTTCACTCCAAAGAAGCTTTAAACTTTGCGCCTAATGATAAAAGACTCCTAAATAATTATTTAGTTATTAAATCGAAGGGAAATGGAACAGTATAATGGCTATAAATAATTTTCAAAGACATAATTGCAAATGTAATAATCCTAATTGTCCAAAGTATAGTGAACAATTAATTAATGATGTTTGCCATTGTATTTGTCATTGCCCATGCTCTTCTAAACAATGTACTCCATGCCCCCCTCAGCCATGTTGTACACAAGGACCCAGAGGCGATATTGGTCCAAGGGGAGAGCCGGGATGTCCCGGTCCCCAAGGTGTTAAGGGAAATCCAGGTCCGCAAGGACCTCCGGGACCTCGTGGACCTATGGGTCATGGTGATACAGGTCCAAGAGGGTGTCCCGGTCCCCAAGGTGAACAAGGACCGCTTGGACCTATGGGACCGATTGGTCCGGAAGGACCTATCGGACCTGAAGGACCAGAGGGACAAAGAGGCGAACAAGGACCTCCTGGACCCAGAGGATGTCCGGGGCCTATCGGTGAACAAGGGCCTATTGGAGATCCGGGCGAGCAAGGACCTACCGGTGATACCGGACCTGCTGGGCCTACCGGACCCAGAGGTATCAAAGGGATGGGTGGGATAGTTTTTCTATCATCATATCATTCTCTAACACTATGCTCTGATATGGATGGTAACCCTCAAACCGGCATAGTTCTGGGCCATGGAGATGGACTGTCAGGAATAGATATCGCCAAAGGAGGAATAGACATAACAACCAATAGAAAAATTAATACCCATACTTTATTAATGCCAATAAGCGGCTATATAACAGATATAAGTATTTTTTTTAGTATCGAATCTCCGATTGATATCGAAAACGGTTATATAACTCTATTTGCACAAATCTGGGAGTCAGAAGGAAATTCAAATTTATTTGTGCCTATTTGTAATACAAAAGTAAATTCTAAAAAAATAACCGGAAATATACAGGCAAACACCTGCACATCCGGCTCTTTAACATTGCCTGCACCTCATTTCGTGTCATCAGGAACACGTCTTCTTTTTGTTGCAGGTCTAGCTTCATATAACTCCAATATACACACTTTAAAATGTTATCTAAATGGAAGTTTTGTTATCAGTTAACATTAACTATAAAATCTGTAGTACCTTAATTTCTTTTTCTTTAGATAAATCCACTATACTATTTCCACTTTGAATCATTGGAGATGAAATCTGAGCTCTGTTTATAAAAACCACCTTTCCTTCTCTGCCATCACTTAAGCTTACCTCTGAATTAATATAACTGTCTGCCACTCTTTGTAGAAATGTCATAACATAGGAAGTTTCATAACGATTTAGTCCTTCTTCCTCAAAAATACGGATTACTTCAAAAGGACAAATCGGCCCACGATATACACGTTTTGCTGTCATAGCATCATAAACATCTGCAATCGAAACCAATTTAGCAAAGTGGTCAATTTGATTACGTTTCAAGGCGCAAGGATATCCACTACCATCGCATTTTTCGTGATGCATAAGAGCTGCATACTGAATATGCAAATCCAGATTATGCTCTTTAAGAATATTATATCCTTCAACCGTATGTTGCTTAATAACAGAATACTCAGCTGTAGTTAACTTTCCCGGCTTTTTTATAATTTCACTTGGCATTTTTATCTTTCCAATGTCATGTAAGAGTCCACATACTGTTGCCATTCTAATGTCTTCTTTCGAAAAATCCAACCACCTTGCTAATACGTTACATATAAGTGCAACGTTTACTGCATGAGCATAGGTACAATCGTCATACTGCCTCAAGTTCTGTATCATGTCCATCAAATTTAATCCATTTGCATTATTTATTATATCTTTCAAATTCTGATACATATATTCTATGTCCACTGTAGCATTTTTTTCTACAATGTCATTTAAAGAATTCTTAAATGACTCTACCCTATTATCATATTTCTTTTTAAACCTTTTAAATTCTTCTGTTTCACTTGTCTTTGTTGGTACTGGCTCAAACTGCGGAATGTCATGCATTACATCTTCTACAATCTTAACACGAAAAACTGAATAGTATTCCATCTTTGTTATGATATAGTCTGTTAAAACTGTCCCTTTTGAAACTATAAGCTGATCTGCGTAATTATATACATCCTCACCTAATACCATTCCCGGTCTTAATTCCTCTTTATAAAGTTCTTTCATACACAATCTCCAATCATTGTATGTTTATAAAAACTGTACACAGCCTTTTGACTTTATTATAACACTAAGTATTAAAAAAAGACACAAAAAACAGAAACCTTTCGGCTTCTGTTTTCCGCTTAACTTCATGATTTATAATATCGCCTTTACATACTCTAGAACTTCTTCTGAATAAACTTTTTCTTCCGGCATCAATATTATATCCTTATGCAATACATGCTTCCCAGCCAGTTTTTGAGGCGCAATTGAAACATCTGCTTCTTCAAGCATAGAAATGTCAAATTCGCTATCTCCTGCTGCAATGACACTCTCTGCTTGAACATATTCCTTAAACCTTAAAACTGCCCTTCCTTTACTAAGATCTTTGGGAACTACATATACTTTCATCCCACTATTTATCACATCAACCAATGTGGTGTTAAGTTTTTCTCTAAGCGAACTAACTACTGCTTCCGGTTTATTACACTTAGTAAAAATAAATAAGTCTTTTATAAATCTTAAGTCAAATATCCTTCTTTTTTCTGATTCCAAAAAATCTAGCGCTTTTTTCATTTCGGCTTCACTTTTTTGTACCAATTGCAATGAATCTTTGTACCACTCTTCATCTTCTTTTCCATTTACAAGTAGCACTCCGCCATTACATACTAATGCATATTTTAGTATTCCTATACCCAAATCTATTCTGTTATATTGTTCTATCGTTCTGGTAGTTGTTGGTACAAATAGTATTTCATCCTTTATACATTGCAACAAACTATAAGTTTTCTCAGTAACAAAAGATAACTCATTATTTTTATGCATCTCTACATTTCTTTTGTCAGAACCAATATCATGCCTATATGAATAAATTATTGTATTATCTAAATCTGCATTAAATACTTTCATTAAACTATTCCTTGCTTTGATGATTTTGATAAAAGCTTTCTAAATAAATCTACCGGTATCATTGTTGCTGCAAGAAGAACTACTGCTACCCATCCTATAATTCCAAATGGTTCACAGCTAAACATATTTCCGATTCCATTAAATACTGATAATGGAACGAGCGCAGCATTTACTATTAATGCTTGTATAACTATAATTGCAAAGAAAACTTTCAAAAATCCTGTATTTTCATTTAATCCCTTAAAGATTCCAAAACCATCATCCCTAACATTAAATCCATTAAACAAAGCACTAACAATAAATAGTACAAAATATCCGGTTAAATGTTGTGCGTCATTGTCAAAGAGATTCTTGAAAAATGGTGCCTTCAAATATATAAAACTTAATATTGTCATCCATGAACCCATAATCAGTATCTGAGTCATCATCTTCTTACTAATGATACTTTCATCTCTTCTTCTTGGTCATTCATTCATATACTTTTCTAATGCCGGCTCATTACCCAACATAATAGCTCCCAGTCCGTCCATTACAAGGTTTACAAAAAGCAAGTACGTAACCTTCAATGGTGCTTCAACACCAAAGAATGGAGCAATGGCACTAACAACAACTGCTGTTACATTAATTACTAACTGAAACTTACAAAACTTTAAAATGTTATGATAAATTGTTCTTCCGTATAAAATCGCATCCTTAATTGATTGGAAATTATCGTCTAAAATAACGATTTCTCCGGCTTCTTTTGCTGCTTCTGTACCGCTTCCCATTGCAAATCCAACATCTGCTCTCTTTAGTGCTGGTGAGTCATTTACACCGTCACCTGTCATTCCTACTACAAGATTTAGTTCCTGACAGATTTTAACCATTCTGGACTTATCTGTTGGCAATGCTCTTGCTATAACTCTTATGCGATGTATAATCTTTTTTATATCGTCATCTGACATTTCATTTAACTCAGCTGATGATAAAAATTTATCATCAATACTCTGAAGAAGTCCTGAATCTTTTGCTATAGCTATAGCAGTTTCAAGTCTGTCACCTGTTATCATTACAACTTGGATTCCTGCTGCCTGAACCTCTTTAATAGCATCTCTTGCCTCTGGTCTAACATCATCACGTATACCCACTAATCCAATAATTACTATATCATCATTAATAGTATTTTCTGTCATTGATTTTTCAGAATAACCAAATGCTAATACACGCATTGCCTTTGATGTTAGTTCATTAATCTTTCTGTCCAATACTGCTTTATCAATATCCCTAATATCTCCATTTTCATTTAGATATTTTGTAGCTGATCCTATTAACTTTTCAGGTGCTCCCTTATAAAAAGTTTTGCCTAAACTATCAATCCTTGCCTGACTAAACTTATTAGCAGAATTAAAACCTTGATGTTCTGTAACAACACATTCAGTATTGTTTTGCAATATCCTAAATGTATCTTCTCCGATAAACTTCATTAATGCCTGGTCAGTAGCATTTCCTCCAATTATTCGATGTGAATCATCAAACATTGATTGTGTGTTCTTACCAATAGACAAATCCACTAATCCTTTAACTTTACTGTATTTACTAAGCTCGGTAACAGCAATAGAATTTCCGTCTCCAAGGAAGAAATCTACAACCTCTAACCTACCTTTGGTAATTGTTCCTGTTTTATCACTAAACAATATATTTAATGAACCTGCTGTTTCTATACCTATTGCTTTTCTAACTAAAACGTTATGCTTAAGCATCTTGCTAATATTCTGCATCAGTACTAAGGATATCATTAATGGTAATCCTTCTGGTACTGCACAAACAATAATTACTATTGCAAGAGATACTGCCTCTACAATCTTCTTTATTACGTCTTCTGCTCCCAGTGCAAAGAATTCAGAAAATCCTCCTGCTGAAACAATAAAATAAATAAAGTAGAATACAGCAATAACTATAGCTCCAATATAACCAAATGTTGAAATCTGCTTTGCTAACTTTGTAAGTTTAACCTTTAGCGGTGAATCCGGCTCATCTCCCTGCATATCTTCAGCCATCTTACCCATCATGGTCTTTAAGCCGACTCTTCTTACATCAAGAACTCCATCTCCATCAAATGTTACGGCACCTCTAAACAATGAATGAGCATCTACAAAAACATCTCCTGTAATCTCCTCTACCATTTGAAAGCTTGCATCTGCTTCTCTTTTTTTACATTCCTCAGCTTCTCCGTTTAATGCCGCATTATTTACTTTTAATGAGCCACTTACTAAAACACCATCTGCCGGAATTTTATCTCCTGATTGAAGTATAATTTTATCTCCAACTACTACATCGTCTACATCTATAACAGTGACAACACCATTACGATATACCTTACACTTATCTTTTTCTGTTCTATCCTTTAGTTCACGATATTTTGTATCACTTGCAACTCCTGTTTTAGCAGAAACAAATGCTACAATAAGAATGGCAATAATTGTTCCTAATGGCTCATATATTTCTGCATAATCCAAAAAGTACATTCCAATCATTATTGCTGCAATAACTAAAAGGATTTTAATCATTGGATCTCCAAATGTTTCCTTAAACTCTTCCCAAAAGGTCGTTGGTTCTGAGTCAGGAATCGTATTCGAGCCATATTTTTCTCTTGACAAAGCAACTTCTTTGTCGGTCAATCCATTATACTTCATATTCAATTAGTCTCCTTAAGCAAATCTATTTACAAGTTCACCAAGACCAGGGTCATTAGTGGCTTGTCCTATTGCATTAAATTTCCATTCACCCTCATGTCTATATATTTCCCCAAAAATCATTGCTGTCATACCTGAATAATTCTCTGTTAAATTATATTTGCAAATCTCGCTGTTATTTCTTCCGTCTACTAAACGAATAAATGCGTTTTGTATCAACCCAAAATGTTGATTTCTTTGCATTGCCTGGTAAATATTAACAACTATAACTATTCTGTCATATTCATTTGGAACTCTTGATAAATCTACTACGATTTGTTCATCATCTCCATCACCTGCACCTGTTAAGTTATCACCCATATGTTGTATTGTTCCACTTCTGTGCTGAAGATTACCAAAATAAACTAAATCATTTTTATCGCAAAATCTTCCGTTTCTAAGCATAATCGCTGATGCATCACAATCGATTGGCTGTGGTTTTGCAGAAAAGAATCCTCTTTTTGCCTGTTGAACTTCATCCCAGCCTAAACCCACTACAACCTTTGAAAGTCCTGCGTTATCTTTTGACAAGCTTACTTTCTGTCCTTTTTGTAAACTAATTGACATCTTTTATCCTCCTCTATTCTACATCTACTCCAAAGTTAGCACATAATGCCGCAAGTCCGCCTTGATATCCGCTTCCTATTGCATTAAATTTCCACTCACTACCGTTTTTATATAACTCTCCAAAAACTGCGGCTGTTTCAATTGAAAAATCTTCTCCTAAATCATAACGAAGCATTTCCTCACCTGTTGTCTCATTACAAATTCTTATAAACGCATTCGATATTTGTCCAAAATTTTGTCTTCTCTGCTCTGGCTCATAAATTGTTACTGTAAATGCAATTTTTGAAATATTACTTGGTATCATTGTTAAATCAATTTTTATCTGCTCATCATCTCCATCGCCTGCGCCTGTTAGGTTATCTCCTAAATGTTGTACGCTTCCTGATGGATGTGTGAGATTACCAAAAAATACAAAATCCTCCGACTTTGTGACTTTTCCTGAATCGCCTAAGAGAAATGCCGCCGCATCTAAATCGAAATCTCCACCTGTATCAAATTGGTTTACATCCCATCCAAGACCTACTACTACTTTAGTTAGCCCCGGATTATCTTTTGTAAGACTTACCTTCTGTCCTTTTTGCAAACTTACTGGCATATTATTTACCCTCCTTACGCTACTTCAATTCCGTAGTGTCCACAAAGAGCTGCTAAACCACCCTGGAAACCACTTCCTATTGCGTTAAATTTCCATTCACCACTATTTCTATATAATTCGCCGACTACAACAGCTGTTTCGATTGAGAAGTCTTCTCCTAAATCATATCTTATTAATTCTGTTCCTGTTGTTTCATCAACAATACGAATATATGCATTAGAAACTTGTCCAAAATTTTGTCTTCTAGTTTCTGCATCATAGATAGTAACTGTAAAAGCTATTTTTTCAACATTTGAAGGGATTTTTGTAAGGTCAATCTGAACTTGTTCATCATCGCCTTCTCCTTCTCCTGTTAAATTGTCTCCCATATGAATTACCGCTTCACTTGGATGTGTCAAATTACCATAAAAGATAAATTCTTTTTCTGTTGGACATTTTCCTGTTGCACCACACATAAATGCTGCTGCATCTAAATCAAAATCTGCTCCCGAATCAAATGCATTTACATCCCATCCTAATCCTACCATGATTTTTTTTAATCCCGGATTACCTTTTGTTAAATCCACCTTTTGACCTTTTGCTAAATTAATTGGCATAACTTATCCTCCTCTTTATACTTTTAGTTTTGCTTTGGCATATGATACGACTTTTCAAACTCTTGCTTAATGGCTTCAAGTCTAGCTTGGTCCTCAATACGTTTTCTTTTTGCGTTTTCTTGAATTTGCTTTGTTTCATCTATACCACTAACAATTGTTCTCCAAGTTGTTTCTAATGTTTCGATTTTAATTGAACTTCCTGATGCTAACCTCGCTGTCATCTTAGACTGCTCAACTGTATTACGAGCATTTTTTATAAGCATTTCATTTGTCTTTTCATCCAGAGCTGACATCGCTTCTGCTTGAATCTTCTGTCTTTTAAGCATAATCGCTTGTGCCAATGCTTGTTTAAATACAGGTAATGTAACTATAAATGCAGAATTAATTTTTCTAACTAGGTTCATATTACTAAATTCCATTGTCTTAATCATTGGAATTGATTGCATAGCAACGTTTTCAGCTGTTCTTAGATCTTGAGTCCTTTGCTCAAGCATCATCAATGCTTGATTTAGGCTTGAAATCTCAAACTGTATTGAATTATCACCTGTTTCTTCCATTTCAGCTTGTTTTTTAGCTATGTAATCTTCAATTTCTTTACAACCTTGTTCTCCTGCAAGGATATATTTAACAAGTTGATGATAGTAGTTTACATTTGCATTAAACATTTGATCTAACTTACGATTTGATTGCTTTATTTCTGTTTCATATTGCTTTAACTGAACATAAATTTTATCAACTTCGTCACCCATTGTATGGTATTTTGCAAGAATCTTATCTAGCTGCTTTCTAAGACTTTTAAATAATTTCCCAAATAAACTTGGATTATCCTTAATCTCTTCAATGTCAAACTTACTCATAATTTTTGCTAAAGTATTAAGCATTTCACTTGATTCATCTAGCTGTGACATGTTTAAACTGTTTAAAACCACATCTGATGCTTTTGAAATCTCTTCTGCAACTGTTGAACCAAATGAAACAATACTTTCTAAGTTATTTATTTCAAGTGTACTAACAATTGCATCTACCTCTGCTGAGTTTACGAGTTGCTTTGTCATCTGTTCTCTTTCTGAAACAATATCATATTGCTCCACTACTTCAATTTCATTTTTTGCCTCTACTATAGGCTCTTGTGTTGTAATTGGCGTTTCTGTTTTACTAAAGTCTAGTCCCATATTACATGCCCCTCCTAAAAATTTTATCACGCAATTTTTGTCGCGCGTTTAATGGAATCATCTCCAAATCTGGTACTTGTAAGTCATATATATAATCACCTATTTGGTGTTCTTCCACTAATTGCTTGTTAAAATACCTCTCAATGCTTTGGTATCCTGTCGGAACAAAAAACATTATATCAAATCCCAGTAGACTTAAAAACACTACAAATATTGAATCTTCCAATGATATAACCCGTTCTTTTGCATTAATATACAGTAGTTTGGGATTTTTCTTTGTAAAATCGAATTTTTGAATCATTCTCAAAATATTCTTTTGTAGATTTAAGCATGTTGAAATAATTGTATATTCTGTTCCATTTTCAAATGTTCCCTTAATTAACCTTTGGTCTATCAGCATTTCAAGTTTATCTAACATATGATTTTGAATATCTTCTCTCAAAAAACCATATTGATAATTTGAAGATTCCTTGATTTTTGTTTTTTGTAACTTTCCGTTTTTAAAAAATTCAGTAGCCTGAGATTTTATAGGGTTAAAGTCCGTAGATTCAATAAATGGAGTACTTTTTATTAGTATCGTATCTTCTGTAATGAACTCCTCTATAGTTGCCCAATATTGTGGAACCAAGCCATCCTTAACACCTGAAACTTTTGCAAAGACAACCGGTATATTTACAACATCATCAACAGTACTAAAATTTGGTCGATATTTTACATCTTCTTTCCATAGAATCCTTATTTCCTCAAACATCGTTCTAAGCTTTACTGTATTCGCCTTTGTGTACTGCTTATTTCTATACATTCCGGAATCTTGATACATCAATGTATCTAATTCTCTTTCTGCATGATATGCAGCAGTACCAATCTGCAGGTTGTTGTTTTCTTGCGGAAATTTATCGACTGCTAATGTATTAACAAAGTTCTGCTCATAAAGAATTTTGTCTTCCAAGCAACATTTACTATTTAGATTTGGTGTCAATATTAATACGTCTATTGGTAGTTTTGACAACATCTTTAAAAATAATGCTTCATTGTCATTTTTGCAACCACCCATATATATAAAGCAGCTAATATCAGGCATTCTCCAATTTGCAAAGAGCATACTTTGATAACGCTTAAGCCAACAAACTAAATAAACTGCTTTATTTGTCAGCCTATTTAAATTTGAATCCGGCATTTCTGCTTCTTCCAGCATTACATCTATAAATGCTTTTATCATCAGTTGCTGCAATTCTATATTTGCTGCGTATTTAATATTATTCGATATATCTATAAGCATTTGATCTTGTTTTGCGTAGTTTTTACGATTAATAGCTGCTATTTCATCTGTCGTTGGAGAAGGAATACTTCCATCTACTATGACTACTTTTCTTTTAACATTTTTAAGTTCTAGCTGAAACTGATATAACTCGTTCATATATGTCAGTTTATCTTCTACACCATTAATTCTACAAAAACAATTATAAAATAACTTCGGATCATCACCTCTTATAACTGTACTTTTTCTTATATCATCCAGTATATTACCTTCTATCCATGCATTTGTACAATTATAAACTTCTGGTTTTTTCCCATATAACCTTTCATTATTGAAGGATTTCTGTGCCTCTTGCCTAATCCATCCTAAATTAAATGTACTTGGAAATACCTTCATATTTGGCATAACTAATTTATCTGATATTAATGAAGCTTCATCAAGCTTTAAGTAATTTTGATCTCCTTGATACTCCAGTAAAACAACATCACATCCCGACTTTGAAAGAATAGAAATAAGTATCAATTCATAATTACTTACTTCTCCTTCATAAAGTATTTTAGGAACTTTATTTTCTCCCAATTGATTTATAATGCGTTCAAACTTATAATATAGCCAACACATAAACTTTATATATGCATTTTTTAAAATATTTTCATTTTTTCCTTCTTTTCGTAGAGCATCCAATGAATCATATATCGATATTGCAACGTTTTCTCTTTGATAATCATTCATTCTTGGCAGCCACTTTTTCAAACTTGTCGAAATAAATCCCAGACTCATTTGAAAACTCATACCCATAATTTCTCCATAGTACATTAAGTGCTTCTCATCAGGATTTGGAATCTTTCCTTCGATAATAACTCCTGTTTTACTCGCAGCTTCATAATACTTTTGAATAAACTGCCCTATTTCCTCGGTATATTCGCTTATCCTGTAAAAATACACTTCTTTACTAGGTCTGCTACTAAGCTCAATGAAAAAATCATTTAATTTTTGAATTTTCTTATGTTCAAACATTGACTTTTTTCACCCTCAATTATCCTTATTTTTTCTTATTCATAACATAGCCAAGACTTGCTCCAACTATTCCACCTAAAATATGTGTAAGGTTAGATATATTGTCTTCTAAAAATAGTCCACTATACACTTGCTCGCCTATATATATAATTGCTACCACTATAAATGTAAGTGGAATATTTCCTTCTTTAATACTTGTAAAAGATGATAACATTATCATAGCAAAAACAACACCACTCGCACCAAGTAATTGTATGTTTGAAAACAATACAAAATTTGCTATACCTGTTACTAATGCCGTTGATAATATTACAAACAATATATTTAGAGAACCATACTTTTCTTCAAGCAATGGTCCTACAACTAATATTAACATTATATTTCCAATAAAATGTTCCCATCCGGCGTGACCAAAAACATGTCCAATAAATCTGATATATGTAAGAGGACTTAGTAGTGAAGACCTATATACACTAAAAACAGCCTCTGTCGTAACATCTTTTG
>JAVBUL010000047.1:0-94633 GCA_031555415.1 Lachnospiraceae bacterium
CACGCCGCCAGCGTTCATCCTGAGCCAGGATCAAACTCTCGTTAAAAGTTTTAATCTGATTCAAAATAACGTTAGCTATTTTTAATCCGCTTTACAAAAGCACTAAGCTTTTGCTGTCGAATGGCTAAATTCGACATTTTAGTTGAATGTTATTCAACATTTACTGTTTTTGGAATTTCTTCATCAAGTTGTTACACTCTTCTGAAGAAGTTCGCTGAAAATTTCAAGAATTTTCAGGGATGGTTTATAGTTTAGTTTTCAATGTTCGTTGTTTTGTTGTTTTTTGCGACAACTTTGATAGTATATCAAATCTACTTTTGTTTGTCAACAACTTTTTTAAATTCTTTTTTATTTCTTTTTTTGTACAACCCCGTTTTGAGGGGTGGAATTACATAATATCATATAGGAAAATATATGTCAAGGGTTATTTTCATTTTTTTATTTATTTCCTATAACCCTCTATTTATCAACAAAACCACCCTTATTCTTTATCTTTTACATTAGATTTATACTTAATCTGTTATATCCATAAGCTTAACCTGTTCAATATCATATTCAGAATCAGAGTAAAGTGTTATTAGTGTTCCTCCCCTCTGCTTAGTATCCTTTTCAATACCAGGCATTACAAGATAATCAATACTCATTCCATAAGTAAGTCGTATCCCCTTATATTTAACAGAAAGATTGTTGTAATGATCATGTCCACAAAACATGGCTTTTGTACTTCCAAGTTTTAATGCTGTATCAAATAGCTTGCTTGGATATTCTGAACAACATACTTTATCAATCATTTTCTCTCCATTTTCTCCGAAGAAATATTCCACTTCCTCACTTCCTTTTTCATTAAGTTCATATGCTTCCCTATATTCTTGTAGTGGCATATGAAAGAATACTAATGATGAGATAATTTTTCCTTCTTTTTCATTCAACTCCTTAACTTTACTCTCATACCACTCAACCTCATCATCGTGAATATAATCATAATCATTTATTACATCATTTATATAATCATTTGAATCAAGAAGGAAAACTGCCTGATTTAATGTTCCATCTTCATTCCTTATTTCTATAAGCTGATTATTTCTTCCTGTAATTTCAGGCTGTATATATGGATATAGTAAATTCTTTGAAGTCTTAAATGAAACGGATTTTAATAATTCATCAATTTCTTCCGCAGTGTTATTTGCCATATTCTCTGTATCATGATTACCATAAAGAAAAGCCCATGGAATACCTATATTTCTCATAAAAGATGCAAACTGCATAATAGGAGTATAATTATTAAAGGAAAAAGACATTACTCCCATTGGAAAAACTAAGTCTCCCGTAACTATAACTAAATCAGGTTTTGTGTGATTAATAAGTGTATACACTGAATTTAAGGCCTTGTAGTCCTTTACGCTTGATAGTGAACTTCCTCCAAGATGGATGTCTGTAAGTTGTAAAATTTTAAAATCTTCTTTTTTAGTTGTAATAGTATATATTCCTGTTTCTTCATTATACAAAATTTCATCACTAACATATTCCACTGCAGAAACAGTTGATATATAAGGTTGAATAAGCCAAGAAGACATTCTCATTGCAGAATATGCTACGATAATTACTATTGCAATACCAAATGATGCAATTCGTTTTTTATTTATTACAATATTCCTGTAAATAACTGCCTTTCTTAAAGTAAGATTATATATAAGTACGAATATAACATATACTATGACCGATATATAAAAAGCATTAAAATACAATTCCAACTTATTAATAAAAAAGGTTAATGATAAAATAGCAACCCAATAGCACATTGATGCTATTAGCAATATTCTTCTATGTTTCTTATACGGAATATTCCTATTTATATCTAAGTTCTCAAGATACTTTTTACATAATGAATTTTTCAATATTAAATATGAAAAGAATTCAGTTGTACTAATCATAAGAAAGACTTGCTGAATTATTTCACCAAACTTTAGTTTCATTGTTAAAGCTGAAACTGATATGATAAATATTTGGTAAAACAATATAATAACACCAATAAAAATAGAATTAAAAGAGCGTTTAGCATATCTATCCGAAAGTAATTTCAAAAACTCATAAGCTTCTGAATTAAGATTTATATTTTTATAATTAAATTCCTTTTTATTCCTATTTATATTTCTTATACATACTATCGTTGGAACTAAAAATATACATGTCGTCAAAAGATAAAGCCAACTTGAAAAAAAGAATACATCCAGTAAAGATACTATTGATAGTATTAGACAACATGAAGCAATATAAATATTCCATCGTACTTTACGAAATTGCTTTTTAAACATTGCCTTGTCAGTAACTTGTTCAAAGCAAGATAAGTTTAATATTTCCTCATCTGAAAAACCTACTAATTTTCCTGCTTGTTCTATTGTTCCATATTTACCCATTAATTCCCCTATTGCTTGAATAGAAGATTTTCCATTTTCAATTTCTTTTGAGTATTCAACTTTTAAAGCTTCTTTAATAGCTTCTTTCGCATTCTCTGACTTCTCTGAATATGGTATATTCTCAAATAAATCTCTTAATATGTCATTTATTGATATCATCGTTTCCTCCTGAATTTTAATCTTTCTAATATATCATTAATGTACAAAAATATAAAAGAAAGATTAAAGACAATAAAAATATTTTACTATAAACAAAAAAGCTCAAAACTTGAGCTTTTTTGTTTTACACTTGATAGCGGAGAAAGAGGGATTTGAACCCTCGCGCCGCGCGAACGACCTACACCCTTAGCAGGGGCGCCTCTTCGGCCTCTTGAGTATTTCTCCGAACTGTTTCTTCAATATAAAATTATATGATTAAACGCAAGTTGTATTATACTAAATACATCTTTGTTTGTCAATTAAATTTTATCCCTAATTGAATTTTTTATACACTCTTATATTCTTCTATTGCTATTTCATATAAATTATTGCCTTCTGAATCAATAACTACAATCACTGGAAACTTATCAACTTCAAGCTTTCTTATTGCTTCAGTTCCTAAATCATCATATGCTATAACCTCACTGCTTGTAATTCTTTTTGATAAAAGCGCACCTGCTCCACCCACTGCAGCAAAGTAAACTGAACCATTTCTAATAATAGCATTCCTTACTTCTTCTGTTCTTTTTCCCTTACCAATCATTCCCTTTAAACCTAAATCCAATAATTTAGGTGTGTACTTATCCATTCTACTTGAAGTTGTCGGACCAGCAGAACCTATCGGTCTTCCATCTCTTGCCGGTGAAGGTCCCATATAATATATAATATTGTTTTTTAAATCTATTGGAAGTTCCTTATTACTGTTTAAAGTATCATCCATTCTCTTATGTGCCGCATCCCTGGCCGTATATATTGTACCTGATATATATACATAATCTCCTGCTTTTAAACTCTTTGCATCTTCATCACTTATTGGGGCTGTTATATATCTGTCCACACTATTCCTCCATTCTAAAAGATTTTAGCTTCTATATTTCTCTAGTAACATGTCTGTTAACATGACAACATATATTAATTGCAACTGGTAAACCTGCAATATGTGTTGGATATGTTTCTATGTTTACGGCAAAAGCTGTTTGTGTTCCTCCAAGTCCTCCTGGACCTATACCTAATCCATTTATAGTTTTAAGCATTTCTTCTTCCAGTTTTCTTACATAATCAATTTCAGAATGAGTACCTGCACTTCGTGTAAGAGCATGTTTTGACATTATTGCACATTTTTCAAATGTTCCGCCTATGCCCACACCTACTACCATTGGAGGACACGCATTCGGCCCGGCATCTTTTACCGCAGTAATAATTGCATTTTTTACACCTTCTATTCCATCTGCCGGTTTAAGCATAAATACTCTGCTCATATTTTCACTTCCAAACCCTTTTGGAGCTATTGTTATTATAACTTTATCTCCTTCAACTATTTCATAATGAATAACAGCCGGAGTATTATCCTTTGTATTTTCTCTTATTATAGGGTCTGATACAACTGATTTTCTTAAAAATCCTTCTACATATCCTTGTCTTACACCTTCATTAATAGCATCAGTCAAACTTCCACCTTTAAAATGGACTTCTTGACCCACTTTAATAAATATAACTGCCATTCCTGTATCCTGGCAAATAGGTATCATTTCACTTTCAGCTATCTCTATGTTTTCTTCCAATTGACTTAGTATTTGCTTACCAAGTGGAGATTTTTCATTACTTTTTGCTGATTCTAGCGCCTTTTTCATATCTTTGGACAAAAAATGATTTGCTTCAATTGACATTTCTTTTATATTGCTTGTAATTTCATCTACGCTAATCTCTCTCATGGGTTGCATGTTTCCTTTACTATTTTTTAATTTATTATTGCTAAAAATTTATTATCATCTTCTAATATATTACTTGATTTTTCTTTAGCTAAATATGCTCTTATTTCTGAATCTTTTTTCTCAAACAACACGGATATATCATTTACAGCTGTTAAACTGCTTTCACCCTTATCATCTTTTTCTATAGTACAATTTGGATATAATCCATCTTTGTATGAAGTTTTATAAAGAATATCACTATCAGTTTCCCAGCATAACATTAATTCACCATCATCTATCTTTTGACCTGTTCTATATCTATATGTTATAAAATCTTTGTTTTCTTCTATTATATATACTTGACTCCAGTTCTCACTACCATCCTCTCTTATAGGATTACTAAAAAATCTTGTACTATCTTTTACGACAAAGTCGCCTTTTTTTGTAATTGTAATAGTAATTTCATTAATGTAATTTGACATATCATATGGATTTTGGTTTTTGTTCTTTTCATACAATATAGCTCTAACAGTTGCCGTTACATACTTATTTCCATCTGCATCTTCTTTCTGCCATTTTACACTATCTGTGACTAAAGTATTTGCATAATACCATTTGTTATCTTCCTTTTCAAATTGAGCTTTAAAAATTTCGGCTGATGTATTTGGAGTCAAACTTCCTCCATCTGTTTCCCACAATATATATACATTCTCTTTATTATCTCCATTATAATTAATACTCATTTCCCCTGACTTTTCTACTGTTATTTTTAATCCTTCTGTAGATTTTTGAAAATAACTATCTGCTAAATGCATAACCAATAAGTATGCTCCTATTGCTATAGTAGCAATAATAAGTGTTATACCACCTTTATACATAAATTGTTTTATTTTTTCTTTCAACTTATTTATCCTTCTTTCCAAAATTCTCGCTCGGCAGCGAGAATTGCAAGAATAATAGATTCAACTAAAGTTAAATCTATTATTCTTGATCAACTATCACTACTTGGTTTGCTTGTATAATAAATAAAGCAATATGGGGTGCTTTGCACCCCAATAAAATAGTAAATTATTCTTCATAGGTGTCATCAGATTCTTCGATATCTTCGATTTCATCAATTTCATCTAAATCTTCTAAATCATCCATATCATCTAAATCGTCGGTATTATCTAAGTTATCTAATTCACTTGCATCTTCTGGTTTTTCTCTTACCTTCGCAATACTAGCTACTAAGACATCAGATTCCTTATCTAAATTAATTAACTTCACACCAAATGTATTTCTACCTAATATAGAAATGTCTTTTACTTCAATTTGAATTATTATTCCTTCAGTTGTAATCAACATAACCTCATGGTCAATATTTACAGCCTTTACACCTACGACATTTCCTGTTTTTTCGTTAATCTTATAACATTTAACGCCTTTTCCGCCTCTTCTTTGGATATTATACTCTTTTATTAAAGTATTCTTTCCATATCCTCTTTCAGATACAACAAGTAAAGCTTCTCCTTGCTTATCAAGCTGCATTCCTACAACTTCATCATGTGGATTTAGATTAATTCCTCTGACACCTATTGAACTTCTTCCTGTACGTCTAATATCTCTTATACTAAATCTAATACATTGTCCGTATTTTGTAACAATCATAGCAGTATTTGAATTTTCAGCTGTCTTTACTTCAATAAGTTCATCATCTTCTCTTAATGTAATTGCCTGAACACCTGATTTTCTTATGTTTTGATACTCATTCATAGGTGTTTTCTTAACAATACCTTTTTTTGTTACCATTACAATAAATGAATTTTCTCTATATTCCTTTATAGGAATAATCGCTGTTATCTTTTCATCCGGCTGAATTTGAATAAGATTTACTATAGCTGTACCCCTTGATGTTCTACCTGATTCAGGTATCTCATAAGTTTTAAGTCTATATGCTCTTCCCTTATTCGTTATAAACATTAAGTAATGATGAGTTGTTGTCATCAATAAATCTTCAATATAATCATCTGCAATAGTCTGCATGCCCTTTATACCTTTTCCGCCACGATGTTGTGCTTTAAAGTTATCTACAGTCATTCTCTTTATATATCCTAATTTTGTCATAGCAATAACTGTATTTTCGTTTGGTATGAGGTCTTCCATAGAAATGTCATATTCATCAAATCCAATTGATGTTCTTCTTTCATCATCAAATTTTTCAGAGATAATAAGAATTTCTTCTCTAATAACACCTAAAAGTTTCTTCTCATCTGCTAATATTCCTTTTAAGTAATCTATTGTCTCTTTTAATTCTGCATACTCTCTTTCTGTTTCTTCTCTTGCTAAGCCTGTTAATGCACGAAGTCTCATATCTACAATATATTGAGACTGCATCTCTGATAAAGAGAACCTTTCCATAAGTGAGTTCTTTGCATCTAATGTAGTTCTTGAAGCTCTAATTAATGAAATAACTTCATCGATATTATCAAGCGCAATAAGTAAACCTTCTAATAAATGCGCTCTTTCCTCTGCTTTGTTAAGTTCATATTTAATTCTTCTGGTTACTACATCTTTTTGATGTAATAAGTAATTATCAAGCATCTCATATAGATTGAGAACCTTTGGCTCATTATTTACAAGTGCAAGCATAATTACACCGAATGTTTCTTGAAGCTGAGTATGCTTATAAAGATGATTTAATAATACATTTGCATTTACATCTCTTCTAAGTTCCATAACTATACGCATACCATCTTTATTAGATTCATCTCTAAGCCCAACTATTCCATCTACTTTTTTATCCTTAACTAAATCAGCTATTTTTTCAATAAGCTTAGCCTTATTTACCATATATGGAAGCTCTGTAACAATTATTCTGTTTTTTCCGTTTTCCATTGTTTCAATGTTACTAACGGCTCTAACTTTTATTTTACCCCTTCCGGTTCTATATGCTTCTTCGATAGCTCTAGTTCCTAAAATTGTCGAGCCTGTTGGAAAATCCGGTCCTTTAACAATTTCTAGAATCTCATCTAAACTAGTTTCTCTATCTTCCATAACCCTATTATCTATAATCTTAATAACAGCATCGATTATTTCTCTTAAATTATGAGGAGGTATATTAGTAGCCATACCAACGGCAATACCACTTGCTCCATTAACTAAAAGATTTGGATATCTTGATGGAAGTACAGTAGGTTCTTTTTCTGTTTCGTCAAAGTTTGGAATAAAATCAACTGTATCTTTATTTATATCTGCAAGCATTTCCATTGATACTTTACTAAGTCTTGCCTCTGTATAACGCATAGCCGCCGCTCCATCACCATCAATAGAACCAAAGTTACCATGTCCATCAACTAAAGGATATCGTGTCGACCAAGGCTGAGCCATATTTACTAAAGCTCCATAAATAGAGCTATCACCATGAGGATGGTACTTACCCATTGTATCTCCGACAATACGTGCACATTTTCTATGTGGCTTGTCAGGACCATTATTAAGTTCTATCATTGAAAAAAGAATTCTTCTTTGAACTGGTTTAAGACCATCACGTACATCTGGTAAGGCACGTGCTGCAATAACACTCATGGCATAGTCAATGTATGACTTTTCCATAGTATCTTTTAAATCTACTTCATGTATCTTATCAAAGATATTTTCGTCCATTATATCCTCCTATATATCTAAGTTGCTTACAAACTTAGCATTTGCTTCTATAAATTCTCGTCTTGGCTCTACTTGATCTCCCATTAATGTTGTAAATGTTAAATCAGTTTCTGTTTGCATTTCATCATCTATAATAACCTTTTTTAGAATTCTTGTCTTTGGATCCATAGTTGGATCCCAAAGTTGATCTGCATCCATTTCTCCAAGTCCTTTATAACGTTGAATTTTATTATTTCCATCTCTTCCTATTTCTGTAAGTATTTGATTTAATTCATCATCGCTATATGCATATGTTATCTTTTTATTTTTAGAAACTTGATATAATGGTGGTGTAGCTAAATACACATATCCCTTTCTTATTAAATCTGGCATAAATCTATACAAGAATGTCAATAACAATGTAGCTATATGAGCACCATCAACATCGGCATCAGTCATAATAATAATCTTATGATATCTTAATTTTTCAATATCAAAATCATCATATATACCAGTTCCAAAAGCTGTAATCATAGCTTTTATTTCATTATTTCCGAGTATTCTATCTAGTCTAGCCTTCTCTACGTTAAGTATTTTTCCTCTTAAAGGAAGTATAGCTTGAGTCGCTCTATCTCTGGCTGTCTTAGCTGAACCTCCAGCTGAATCTCCTTCGACTATATATATCTCACAGTTTTTTGGATCTTTATCTGAACAATCTGCTAATTTTCCCGGCAATCCACCGCCATCTAATGCTGTTTTTCTACTTCTTGTTAAATCTCTTGCCTTTCGTGCTGCATCTCTTGCTCTTTGTGCAAGTATAGATTTTTCACATATTATCCTTGCTACAGAAGGATTTTGCTCTAAGAAATATGTTAATTGTTCACTTACTATTGAATCAACTGCACCTCTTGCTTCACTATTTCCTAATTTTTGCTTTGTCTGTCCTTCAAATTGAGGCTCTTCTAGCTTAATACTTATAATAGCTGTTAAACCTTCTCTTATATCTTCACCTGAAAGATTTTGCTCATTATCTTTTAGTAATTTATTTGCTCTTGCATACTCATTAAATGTCTTTGTAATAGATCTTTTAAAGCCTTCAAGATGTGTACCACCTTCTGGTGTTGTAATATTATTTACAAAAGAATATGTACTTTCTGTATAAGAATCATTATGTTGCAATGCAACTTCTACGTATACATTCTCTTTAACCCCTTCACAATAAATTACACTATCATATAAAGGTGATTTTCCTTTGTTTAAGTAATTAACAAATTCTTTTATACCACCTTCGTAATGAAATTGCTTTTCTTGCTTTGTTTCTCTATCATCTCTAATAATTATTTTTAATCCCTTAGTAAGAAATGCCGTTTCTCTTAACCTAGTTTTTAAAATATTATACTCATAAATAGTTTCTTCAAATATCTGCTTATCCGGTAAAAAGGAAATCACTGAACCATTTAATTCTGAATCACAATCACCAATTACCTTAAGGTCACTCATTATCTTTCCACGCTCATATCTTTGGAAATAAATTTTTCCTGAATTATAAATTCTTACTTCAAGCCACTCTGACAGAGCATTAACAACAGAAGCACCAACTCCATGTAATCCTCCTGATACCTTATATCCTCCACCGCCGAACTTTCCTCCTGCGTGAAGAACTGTAAATACTGCTTCTACAGCCGGTCTTCCTGTTTTTGAATTTATCCCTATTGGAATACCTCTTCCGTTATCCTTTACTGTTATTGAATTATCTGAATTAATTTGCACATCAATTTCATCACAAAATCCAGCTAATGCTTCATCTACAGCATTATCAACTATTTCGTAAACTAAATGATGCAATCCCTTTGATGATGTGCTTCCTATGTACATACCTGGTCTTTTTCTTACTGCTTCGAGACCTTCAAGAATTTGAATTGAATCTCCTCCGTAATTGTTATTGCTACTGCTCATTGTTGCTCCTTTCTACAGTTCCTTCAACTACTCTATAAATAGTGTCTATATCAAACCTATTTTCTATAAATTCGTCCAAACCTGTACATGTTATTATAGTTTGAACATTATTTAAGCTTTCCAATAAGTGTTTTTGCCTATTGCTGTCTAACTCTGATAAAACATCATCTAAAAGCAAAATCGGCATATCTTTTGTCATATTCTTTACTAATTCTATTTCAGATAACTTTAATGATAATGCTGCTGTTCTTTGTTGTCCTTGACTTCCAAATTTTCTAATATCTATACTTCCATTTACAAAGTTTATATCATCTCTATGAGGTCCTACAGTTGAACTTTTAAGCCTTATGTCTTTTTTTCTAGCATTTAAAATTTCTTCATAGAGATTATTTCCACTTATGTTTGGTTCATACTTAATAATTAACTCTTCTTTTCCGTTAGTTATTTTTTTATGAATATCATAGATAATTTCATTTATTTCACTTATAAACTTTTCACGTCTTTGTATAATTCTTGCTCCATACTCTGACATTTGCATATCCCATATATCAAGCGTTTCAAATAACTTATCATCTCTAAAATAATCTATATCTTTTAGTAATTTATTTCTTTGATTTACTATTTTGTTGTAATTTACTAAATCCTGAACATAAAGCTTATCTAACTGACAGAGCTCCATATCAATAAATCTTCTTCTCTCTGAAGGTCCGTTTTTTATAATATTTAGATCCTCTGGAGAGAAAAAAACAACATTTAAAATTCCTAATAACTCACTTGATTTTTTTATAGGAATGCCATTAATAGCAATACCTTTTGTCTTATTTTTCTTTAAATGCATATCAATTCTAACCGGATAACCATTTTTATTAATAATCATTTTTATATGAGCTTCATCATTCTCAAATCTTATAATATCTTTATCTTTACTAAGTCTATGTGATTTAGTAGTACTTGCTATATATATAGATTCTAGAACATTAGTCTTTCCTTGAGCATTATCACCATAAAGTATATTGGTTCCCTTGTCAAATTCCAAATGTAAATCTTCATAATTCCTATAATTATTAAGCGTTAAAGAATTAATAAACATTTATGTTCTCCTATTTGGTGATTTTTACTTCTTCCCCATCAAAGGATACTACATCACCATCATATAATTTTTTTCCTCTTCTAGTCTCTATTTCTCCATTTACTTTAACAAGCCCACTAGTTATAACATCTTTAGCATCAACACCTGATTCACATAATCCAGCTGCTTTTAATGCTTGACCTAACTTTATAAACTCATCTCTTAAAACTATTGTTTCCATTTGTCCTCTTTTCTGCCTAATATGCTGTATTAAAGTTTACTGGTAAAACAAGATAAATATATTTTTCTTCATCGTCTTTAATAAAACATGGTGCTTTGGCATTAACAAGATATATATTAACTCTTTCATCATCTATTACCTTAAGAGCATCTATTAAAAACTTTGGATTGAATCCAATCATAATATCCTTACCATCTTTTGTTATATCAATCGTTTCATTCATAGAACCAGACATAGATGTTATTTTTAATTGCAACTCGCCATCAGTAATATTAATAATAATAGGCTTTTTGTCTCCTTCTTTAACCAAAAGAGTAGCTCTATCAATACAACTTAAAAATTCTTTTTTATTAATAGATACCTTAGTTTCATAATCGTTTGAAAGCATTTGATTAATTTTAAAATATTCTCCTTCAATCAATCTTGAAACTACCACTGTATCATCGAATTCGAATACTATATGATTGTTTGTAAAGAAAATTCTAACTTCATCCTCTATACCACCTGTTAAAATCTTGCTTATTTCATTAAGTGTTTTACCAGGAACAATGACCTTTATATTATCATATGAATCCTTAATCTCTAATTTTCTTATTGATATTCTATGACCATCTAAAGAAACTACTTTCAATTCATTTCCGTTTATTTCAAAAAGTTCACCAGTCATAAGTTTATTACTGTCATTATCAGCAATAGAAAATATCGTTTGTCTAATCATTTCTTTAAGTGAAAATTGTGATAAATAAACAAATTTGTTTCTTTCTATTTGTGGTAAGTATGAGAAATCATCACCTGATTTACCGGAAATAGTAAATACTGCTTTTTCACAAGTAATAGTTGCTACATAATTTTCGTTTGTTTCAATAGTAACCTCGTTATCAGGTAATTTTCTAACTATATCAGAAAAGATCTTAGCATCAATTGCAACGTTTCCTCTGTTTATTATTTCACCTTTAACCTTTGTTTCTATACCGAGTTCCATATCATTAGCAGTGAATTTTATCTCATCTGCTGATGCATCTATAAGTATGCATTCAAGTATAGACATTGTTGTTTTTGATGAAACAGCTTTTAAAACAATATTTACTCCTTGTAACAAATCAGCTTTTGAACATATTAATTTCATGTGTGTAAAACTCCTTTCAGTTTTCCATATATAAATAATATAAATATATTTCTAGTAGTAATAGTAATAAGGGCTGTGAAAATGTATAAAACCCTTAGAACCCTTAAAGTACAAGCCTTAGCTAATTTAATAACTATGTTTAAAACCATAATTTTAAATTTTAAAATCTTCAAGTTATCAACAAAGCAATTTTTAATGAAAATCTTCATAAACACTTTATACACATTGAATTTATTTATAAAGTGAATTACATGTTAATAAAAAAAATTGAGTTTCTTCCTATTATAATACAATTTATTTTATTATATTTTAGTTGGTTGTAATTTTTTTCTTTATACCTTCAATTGTATTTTTAGTAGCTTCATTAGTTTCAACTTCTTTTTCTATCTTTTCGATAGCATGCATTACTGTTGTATGATCTCTTTTTCCAAGAGAAGAACCAATTAATTGTAATGATGTTTCGGTAAGCTTTCTACATAAATACATAGCTATTTGTCTTGGATATACAATATCTTGACTTTTCTTTTTTGAACAAATGTCTGTAGAGGTTATATTAAAATGCTCTCCAACAATAGCTATAATGGTAGGGATGGTTATTTCCTTATTTTCATCAGGAGAAATTAAATCCTTAAGAACATCTTTTGCTAAATCTAAAGTAATAGGTGTCTTAGATACTCTTGAAAATGCTACTATCTTAGTTAAGGCACCTTCTAATTCTCGAATATTTGATTTGATGTTATTTGCAATATATTCAAATATTTCGTTATCAATATTATATCCTTCTATATCAGCTTTTTTTAGTAAGATTGCCATTCTTGTTTCATAATCAGGAGCTGATATATCAACTGTAAGTCCCATTTCAAATCTTGTCTTAAGTCTGGCTTCAAGTGTGGACATATCTTTAGGTGGTTTATCAGATGATATAACAATCTGCTTATTAGCATCTCTTAATGTGTTAAAGGTGTGGAAAAATTCTTCCTGAGAACGTTCCTTACCTATAATGAATTGAATATCATCGATTAATAAAACATCAATATTTCTATATTTATCTCTAAATTCAACTATAGCTGATTGATTTTCACTTCTAATTGCGTTAATAGCTTCATTTGTAAAAGTCTCACTAGTTACACATCTTATCTTTGAATTTGGATTTTTATCCAATATAAAGTTACCAATGGAATGCATAAGATGAGTTTTGCCAAGTCCAACTCCTCCATATATAAATAGGGGGTTGTACATCTCACCAGGAGATTCAGCAACTGCTAAAGAGTATGCATGTGCATAGTTATTATTTCCACCAACTACAAAGTTATCAAAAGTGTAGTTAGGGTTAAGATTTGCTTCAATCTTTTTTGAATTTATTATCTGGTTGGATTGATCAAAAGTAAAATTATTAGTCACTTTTCCAGAAGATGTTACTTCATTTGGATGTAAAAATTGAACATCTAAAGGTTGTCCTGTAATTTCTTGAATAGATACTTTAAGAGGAAGGTAATATTTCTTCTGAAGATATCCAGTCATAATATTTTCATCTTTAACCAAAAGAGTAACCATATTGTCTTGAACAGAATGAATTTCAAGAGGCTTTATCCAAGCGTTAAAAGAAACATTTGATATTTCATGTTCGGTTTTAAAATAATCTAGTATTTCATCCCATTTTTCAGTTACATAATTAAACATATTAAACTCCAATTTCTTCTATTTATAATATAAAAAGTATTAGTAAAAATCTATAAAAGGGCACACTAAACCCATATAACCATATTTTACACTATTTTGCGTTATTTTTCAATTAAAACTTATTTAGGGTACAATTTTTATATGTGGAATAAATAGTGCAAAAAAAGTGCTATTATGTGAAAAGTAAATAAATATAATAAATTTTATGTGTATAATTTAAAATGTGAAAATGTTTATAAGTCGTTATTTTTATAAAAATATATGTAAATAAATAGAAATAGGCTAAAAATCATGTTAAAAACTTATCTACAAGATAACGCCTTAAAATAGAGTGTTTAAGAAAAAAATCCCCATGTAAATAACACCTTATCCACAACTTATCCACAAATTGTGGATAAGATTATGTAAATCATTTTTAGTTATTATGTAAAGTGGAAAAAGTTTTTTATTAATAAAAATAATGCTTGACTATCTTCTTTTTATTAAATATAATGGATAAGATGTCTTACTTTGCGATAACGCTAGAAAATATAGATGTTTATATATTAAAAATAAAGGAGGTGCATGTTAGATGAAGATGACATTTCAACCAAAAAAGAGATCAAGATCAAAGGTTCATGGTTTTAGAGCTAGAATGAGTTCAGCAAGCGGAAGAAAGGTTTTAGCCGCAAGAAGAGCAAAAGGAAGAAAGCAGATATCAGCATAGACCGCAATTTTGTGGTCTTTTCTTCTATATGTAAAGAGGTGTATAATTGAAGAGTGTAGAATCATTGAAGAATTATGCTGAATTTAAGAATGTATATGATAACGGTAAATCATATGCAAACAAGTATTTAGTCATGTATGTAAATAGTAGTGAAGATAATAATCAAAGGATAGGAATATCCGTTAGTAAAAAAGTAGGAAATAGTGTAGTAAGACATCGGATTAAAAGACTAATAGTAGAAGTATATAGACTAAATAAGCATATGTTTAATAGTAGTTTAAACATAGTAGTGGTTGCTAGAAGTGCAGCTAAAGATAAGAGTTATAAAGAAATAGAAAGTGCTTTTATGCATCTTTGTAGATTGCATAAAATAATAAAAGAAATGGAGTAGTTTTGAGTGAAGAAGGTTTTAATAGCATTTATTAGATTTTATAGAAGTGCAATTTCTCCATATAAACATGCAAAATGTAGATTTACACCTACATGTTCTATGTATGCTATAGAAGCAATTGAAAAGTATGGAGCTCTCAAAGGTACGTATTTGTTTTTGAAAAGAATAATAAAGTGTCATCCATTTTCAAAGCATAGTGGATATGACCCCGTTCCATAAGGAGGAATATAAGTGACTAGTGTATTTTTATCGTGCTATAATTTGCCGATTATTAAACAGGTAGCAGATGTACTTGGAATAGTAATGGGTTTATTATATAATTTGTTTGATTATATAGGAATAGCAAATATAGGTTTATGTATTATAGTATTTACAATAGTAATAAAGATGATAATGCTTCCAATGACATTGAAGCAACAAAGATTTACAAAGCTTTCAGCTGTAATGAATCCTGAAATCCAGGCAATACAGAAAAAGTATAAAAACAAAAAAGATCAAGATTCAGTAATGAAAATGAATAAAGAGATGTCAGCTATTTATGAAAAATATGGTACATCTCCAACAGGTGGTTGTTTACAGTTATTAATTCAAATGCCCATTATTCTTGCATTATATGGTGTTATTAGTAATATACCTCAATATGTAGAAGATGTAGATTATATGTATAAGGCTGCAAGTTCTCAAGTAATAGAGTCTGTAGATGAATTTTACGATATAAATGAGTTAGATAATATAACAGATGGTAAAGACGATACAGATATTGATAAATTATTAGAAACATATTATAAGACAAAAGATGAAGTTTTTGATAAGGATAGTTCATTAGATAAGTTAAAAGAAGATTTTATTAATGTATCTGTGTCAAATTCAGATTTATGGGATCAGATTTATGCATCATATGACGATGCAGATGAAATAATTGATAAACTAAGTGCATTATCATCAGAAGAATGGGAAGCATTATTAACATTAGAGGATGAAAATGGTGAGTTAGTTTATAATGATGAAAAAGAGCTTATTGAGAAATATAGTAAATATGACGAATCACAATGGAATTTACTAAAGGAAAATCTTGAATCAGATGAAAAAGGTATAGAAGAAAAGAAAAATGATATAGAGTCTGTTTATGAGTTTGGATGGATTAATTTAAGTATTTCACCAGGTGCTAATATGAATATAGGTATATGGTGGGCATTATTAATTCCTATTTTCTCAGCTTTATCACAGTGGTTAAGTATGAAGATTTCATCTGCTAACCAGACACAAGCAGCTACTGATAATCCGATGGGTTCATCAATGAAAGCGATGTCTTATACTATGCCAATTATGTCAGCAGTATTTTGTTATTCATTACCAGCAGGTTTAGGTTTATACTGGGTAATAAGTGCAGTAGTTCAATGTATTCAACAGTTGGCAATTAACAAGTATTTTGATAAAATGGGTGTAGATGATTTAATTAAAGCAAATATTGATAAAGTAAATAAGAAGCGTGAAAAGCAAGGTCTTCCACCTAAAACGATATCTACAGCAGCAACTGTAAATGTAAGAAGTATAAAATCAGTAGAAGATAATAAAGATACTATAGTTGATACAACTTATACAGAAGATAATACAGAAAAAAAGACGAGTAGTTTATCAGCTAAGGCGGCAATGGCAAATAAGTATAATAAAAAGTAAAGATTTTAAGGAGGAGAACGAAATGGAATTTCAAGAATTTACAGGTAAATCAGTAGATGATGCTATTACTAAAGCTTTATTAGAGTTTGAAACTATAAGTGCAAATATAGAATATGAAGTTATTAGTAAAGGTAGTAATGGAGTTTTTGGTATTGGAAGTAAGCAAGCAAAGATTAAAGCAAGACTAAAAGAAATGCCTAAGAAATCTATAGAAGATACAGTAATTGAATTTTTAGGAAAAGTTTTAAAAGCAATGGAGCTTGATGCAAAAGTTAATGTTAAAATAGAAGAAGACAATGTAATAGTGGATATTATAGGAAATGAAATGGGAGTTCTTATAGGTAAGAGAGGACAAACATTAGATTCACTTCAATATTTAACAAGTCTTGTTGTTAATAAAGTAAGTGATGGTTATATGCGTGTTAAACTTGATACTGAGAATTATCGTGAGAGAAGAAAAACTACTCTTGAAAATCTTGCTAAAAATATAGCTTTTAAGGTAAAGAGAACAAAGAGAGCAGTGTCATTAGAGCCAATGAATCCATTTGAAAGAAGAATTATACATTCAGCTCTTCAAAATGATAAGTATGTTACAACCAAGAGTGAAGGTGAAGAACCTTTCAGACATGTAGTAGTATTATTAAAGAAAAATTATTAGATAAAAGTTCGCTCGGTGGCAAACTTTAAAAGGGGCTACTTAGCCCCTTTTTAGATACAAGATTTATATAAAAAAAGGAGAAAGATATGGTCATAACAGATACAATTGCTGCAATTGCTACAGGTTTGAGCAATTCAGGTATAGGTATAATAAGAATAAGTGGCGATGATGCTATAGATATAGCTGATAAGATATTTAAATCCATTGATGGTAATAAAAGACTTTCAATGGTTAAAAGCCATACTATTAATTATGGTTATATTATGAATAAAGGTAATGTAGTTGATGAGGTATTAATATCTGTTATGAAAGCTCCTAATACCTATACAAGGGAAAATGTAATCGAAATTAATTGTCATGGTGGTATAACAGTTGTTAATAAGGTATTAGAATTAGTATTAGAAAATGGTGCAAGACCTGCAGAAGCGGGAGAATTTACAAAGAGAGCATTCTTGAATGGAAGAATAGATTTATCGCAAGCAGAAGCAGTAATAGATGTTATTAATGCTAAGAGTGAGTATGCACTTAGTAGTTCAGTTAGTCAGTTAAGAGGAAGTGTTTCGGGAAAAATAAAAGAAATTAGAGAAGTTATTTTACATAATATTGCTTTTATTGAAGCGGCTTTAGACGACCCTGAACATATAGATATAGATGGATATGGAAAAGAACTACTAGAGATAGTAGTTGACATAAAAAGTAAACTAGAAAAGTTATTAGCATCTTCTGATAATGGAAGAGTTATAAAAGAAGGAATAAAAACTGTTATTTTAGGAAAACCAAATGCAGGAAAATCTTCATTTCTTAATGTAATATTGGGTGAAGAACGAGCAATTGTTACTGATGTTGAAGGAACTACAAGGGATTCGTTAGAAGAAAGTATTAAAATACAAGGTGTTAGTTTAAATATTATTGATACAGCAGGAATAAGAAATACTGAAGATAAAGTGGAAAAAATAGGTGTGGATAGAGCTAAAAGGTTAGCAGAAGAGGCTGATCTGATAATATATATAGTTGATTCTTCCAGACCTCTTGATGATAATGATAAAGAGATAATAGAATTAATAAAAGATAAAAAGACCATAGTTTTGTTCAATAAAGTTGATTTAGAGGGAAAAATAGATAAATCAGAAGAGTTGAAAATTGAAAATCAAATAAATACAAGGATTATAAAGATTTCAGCTAAAGAACAAATAGGAATCAGTGAATTTGAGGATACAATAAAAGGTATGTTCTTTAACGGAGAAATAGATTTTAATGATGAGGTTTTTATAACAAATGCAAGACAAAAGTATTGCATTGGACAAGCTTATGAGAGTATACTTATGGTTGAGAGAAGTATTCTTGATGAAATGCCGGAAGACTTTTACACAATAGATTTGATGAATAGCTATGAAGTATTAGGAACAGTGATTGGTGAAGCTATAGAAGATGATCTTGTAGATAAGATATTTAGTTCATTTTGTATGGGAAAATAATAGTATATAAGAGGTATATATGAGTTACTTAGAAGAAAAATATGATATTTTGGTAGTAGGAGCTGGACATGCTGGTTGTGAAGCGGCTTTAGCAGCAGCTAGATTGGGACTTAAGACAATAATGTTTACTGTTAGTGTAGATAGTATTGCGTTAATGCCATGTAATCCTAATATAGGTGGAAGTTCAAAAGGACATTTAGTTAGAGAAATAGATGCTCTTGGTGGAGAAATGGGCAAAAATATAGATAAAACATTTATTCAGTCTAAGATGTTAAATTCATCAAAGGGCCCTGCTGTGCATTCTTTGAGAGCGCAGGCAGATAAAAAAGGCTATTCGCAGGAAATGAGAAATGTTTTAGAAAGTGTTGAAAATTTGACTATAAGGCAGGCAGAAGTATCAGAGATTATAGTTGAAGATAATGTTATCAAAGGTGCAAAGACTTTTTCAGGAGCATGTTACTATGCAAAAGCAGTAATATTATGTACAGGTACATATTTAAAATCAAGATGTATATACGGTGATGTAATTAATGAAACAGGTCCAAATGGATTACAGTCTGCTAATTATCTTACAGAGTCTTTAAAGGCTAATGGCATAGAGATGTATAGATTTAAAACAGGAACACCCGCCCGTATTGATAAAAAGAGTATTGATTTTTCAAAGATGGAAGAGCAATTCGGAGATGAAAGAGTAGTTCCGTTTTCATTTGAAACAGATCCTGAAGATGTTCAAAAAGAGCAAGTATCTTGCTGGCTTACATATACAAATCCTAATACACACGAGATAATAAAGAAGAACATAGATCGTTCACCTTTATATTCTGGAATGATAGAAGGTACAGGACCTAGATATTGTCCATCAATAGAAGACAAGGTTGTAAAATTTGCCGATAAAGAAAGACATCAAGTATTTATAGAACCAGAAGGATTATATACAAATGAAATGTATCTTGGAGGTATGTCAAGTTCACTTCCTGAAGATGTTCAATATGCGATGTATAAAACTGTTCAAGGTTTAGAAAATGTTAAAATAGTAAGAAATGCTTATGCAATAGAATATGATTGCATAAATCCAAGACAGCTATTACCAACACTTGAGTTTAAAAATATAAAAGGTTTGTTTAGCGGTGGTCAGTTTAATGGAAGTTCAGGATATGAAGAAGCAGCAGCACAAGGTTTGATTGCGGGAATAAATGCGTCTCTTCAAATATTGGGCAAGGAGCAAATTATTATAGATCGTTCAGAAGGATATATTGGTGTTTTGATTGATGATTTAGTTACAAAAGAGAATCATGAACCATATAGAATGATGACATCAAGAGCAGAGTATAGATTATTATTAAGACAAGATAATGCAGATTTAAGATTAACACCAATCGGTTATAGTGTAGGACTTATATCAAAAGAAAGATATGATAGACTAATAGTAAAAAAAGAACAAATAGAAAAAGAAGTAAAACGTCTTGAAGAAACAATGGTAGGTGCAAATAAAGAGATTCAGGCTTTTTTAGAGAAGAATAATAGTACTGCATTAAAGACGGTAGCTTCATTGGCTGATTTGGTTAGACGACCTGAACTAAGTTATGAGTTAATTGCAGAAATTGATAATGACAGAGTTGATTTACCAAGTGATGTTATAGAACAAGTTAATATTAACATAAAGTACGAAGGTTACATAACTAGACAACAAAGACAAGTAGAGCAGTTTAAGAAAATAGAAACAAAGAAGTTATCACCAGACTTTGATTATGATACAGTTCCAAGTCTTAGGAAGGAAGCGGTACAAAAGCTTAAGGCATATAAACCATTGTCTATAGGACAGGCTTCAAGAATATCAGGTGTATCACCAGCAGATATATCAGTACTACTAGTCTTTTTGAAACAAAAAGTTTGAAACAAAAAGTTTGAAGCAAAAAGTTTGAAGCAAAAAGTTTAGAATTGGAGGAATAGTGTGAAAGAACACATGGATATATTTTCTAATGGTCTTAAAAAGCTTAATATAGAACTAAGTGAGAAACAGTTAGATCAGTTTGTTAGATATTATGAGATGCTTATAGAAAAGAATAAGGTTATGAACCTTACCGCGATAACAGAACCTAATGATGTAATAAGAAAACATTTTCTTGATAGTTTAGCGCTTGTAAAATTAGCTAATCTAGATAAAAAAGTATCTATTATAGATGTTGGAACAGGCGCAGGATTTCCGGGAATACCACTTAAAATAGCTTTTCCGGATATAGAGATAGTACTATTAGATTCTTTAAATAAGAGAATAAAATTTTTGGATGAAGTAATAGATGAATTAAGAATTGAGAATATAAAGGCTATACACGGAAGAAGTGAAGAGTTGGGCCAAAAATTGGAGTATAGAGAAAAGTTTGATATTTGTGTATCAAGAGCAGTTTCAAATTTATCAACATTATCCGAATTTTGTCTACCATTTATCAAGGTAAATGGACATTTTATTTCATATAAAGCAGGTAATGTACAAGAGGAAGTAGATGAAGCGTCAACTGCTGTGGATAAGCTCGGTGGAAAAGTACATCAAATTGTGGAATTCTTCTTAGACGAAACGGATATATGCAGAACTTTTGTGGATATCTTGAAGATTGGACGAACTCCAAAGAGGTATCCTAGAAAAGCAGGTACACCATTAAAAGAACCATTAAAATAAAAAATTATCGCTCCGGAATTTTGGAGCGATAATTTTTTTTGGTGGAATCTTAAAGTTTGGCTTTAGTCGAACTTTTATTATGATATATAAATTTTAATTAGTGATAATAGTTCATCCGGTTTTTCTAACTGAGGAAGGTGTTTTGTTCCGTCAAGAATTGAATGTTCAATTGAAGGATTGAGCTCCTCGTAATTAGAGATTGTTTCATCAACATATGGTTTAAACTCAGAACCTATTATGAATATACTGTTATTAATTTTTTTAAGTGCATGCGAAATACTAATACCTGTGTAATTTGAAGAAATACTTGCAAATAGGTATTTCGAAGGAACTCCACAATGAGATGAATCATAGTAAGACTTTATCATACTACTTCTTACAGCATAAGGGTTATTAAAATACTCTTTCTTAAAAAGTTTTTCATAGCTATTCTTTGTATTAGAAATATTATATATTAATGTTCCGATAAGTGGAGCTTCAATTAAAAATTTCATTATCTTCTGATTATTGCTTATTATGTGATTACTTAAAAATTCAGATGTTGGATTAATAAGTAATAGTTTATCAAAAAGTGTATCATCATTATAACAAGCCATTAGAACAAAAGGTGCTGATTCACCAGTAACAATTACATCAGTACGATGACAAATAATATTTTTTATAAAATCAGTTATAAGCTGAACATATAAATAATTTGTATAAGTTATTTTAGGCTTGTCCGAGCGACCACATCCAATCAAATCGATTGTGTATACAGTATTTGTTTTAGCGTATTTACTAACAAGGTTGTTCCATTCTGCGGCACTACTTCCACAAGTTAAATCATGAATAAGAAGAATAGGTTTTCCTTCTCCTTGTTTTGTATAAAATATGTTTCCAAATCTCCATTCAAATTTTCTTCCATGTGGATTTGATAGTGTTAACTTTGTATTTGCTAATACATTTATACTTTTATTAATCCCATATATTGCAAGGGCTGTAAGACCAGTGAAAATTGATAAATGCAATAATTTATTCTTATTCATAAATACCTCTATTCTACCAAAATGCTTGGTTGATTTGTTTAACTATATTATATGATATATTGTAGATATATACAAATACTTTTTATATTTAATTAATAAGAATAAGTATTGTAAAACTATGTAAATATATGATAGAATATTAGTATTGTTGTTGGTGCATTTAAGGAGTTGGTGTGGTATGACAAAAGCTGAAGAATATCTTTACGAAAGAGTTGAAGATTTAACAGAAGAAAAAGTTTCTTTGATTTCTAAAATTAATAAACTTGTGTTAGAACTTGAAGAGATAGATTATAAACTTGAGGAAATGCAAAGTGAATTAGATGATGCATTTGAAGTTTTCTCTCCAAGAGCAAGAAAAAATGAGTTTGTTAAAGGTGAAATAGAGAACCTTTCTAGAAGCAGAGACGAGATATGTATTATTAAGGAACAACTGGAAAACCAGTGTTTTTTTGTGGATGATGATATAAATAAAATCAGAGAAGCTCTAGGCGAAGATATTGATAGCATAGATTATTACTATGACATTCCATCTGCATCATCACAGATAGAAGATACACAAAATAAAAGAGTTGATATGAAAATTGTAGATATCTATGAGAAGGAAACTTTGGATTTATCATCAGAAATACAGAAGTCAATAATGCAAGGATTAATTAACATTAAACATAAGTGTGGTATATGCGAAAAAATAGTTGATGTTGATCCAATTAGAGCTAAGTTGGAAATAGAAACTATGTCAAAAAGTATTGAAGAAATATCTAGAAAGACTCAGAGTATAGTAAACAGGTTAGAATTGGTTGTAGCAGAAAATCAGGATTTAAATCAGGCTATACAAAGATTGTTTAAGATAGTAAGCTATGAAGAAAATTCTAATGATTTAATGGAAAAAGTCTCATTGCAAATTGAGGAAATTAGATTGGAAAAGTTTTCCGTTATATGTATTATTAAATATTTATATGATATTATTACTGAACTTGTAAGGATAAACATAAATGGGTTATATATAACGTGTAAAAATATTGATGATAAAATTAGATTGGAAATAAGATGCAAAAATGAAAGTAATAAAATCGAAAATATTTACAATGAATATTTTCCTATAGCACAAGAAAAGTTTAAAAATTTTAGCGAAGAAGTATATCTTGAAAACGGTGACGATATAGGAATCGTAATTGATATTTGAAGTTGATATGAGTTACAGATGTTTGGAATGGAGAAAAGTATGAGTGTTAAATTATTATTAGCAGATGATCATTTGATTTTAAGAGAGGGTTTAAAAAACGTTTTGGAAGCAAATGAAAATTTGATTGTTGTTGGGGAAGCAGAGGACGGAGATTGTGCATTGAAAAAAATTGATGAAATAAACCCGGAACTGGTATTATTAGATATAGGCATGCCAAAGAAGGATGGAATAGAAACATTAAAGCAAATAAAGAAAAATGGATTTGATGTAAAGGTTATAATACTTACTGCTCGTAAGGAAGAAAAGTATATAGTGGAAGCCTACAGGAATGGTTGTGACGGATATGTATATAAGAGCGAGTCGGTTGAAAAATTAATAAATGCTATTACTATTGTAATGAGCGGAATTAAGTACATAACGCCAGAATTTTATGAGGTGATAAATAGAAGTAAATCAAAGAAAATTGATGAATATAGTGACAAGTTAGGCGATTTAACAAGACGAGAAATTGAAGTCTTGAAATTAATGGCAGAGGGAATGTTTAATAGAGAGATAGCAACAAAATTAAATATCAGTGAGCGAACCGTGAAAAATCATATCTCAAGTGTCTTTAAAAAAATAGGGGTAGTAGATAGAACTCAAGCAGCAGTATATGCAATTAAGAATGGTATAGTTGATATTATGGAAAATGAATAAAAATCTTTTTAAAACAGTGGTACTTATGAACTAAAAATGATATACTATTAATTGTAGAAAATGTTTCACGTGAAACATTCTAGATGCAAAAAAGAAGAAATGTTTCACGTGAAACATTTTGATGATTACATAAAACTGTTTGATTTATAGGAAAGGAAGTATAAGACGATGGGAAGAGTGATAGCTATTACCAATCAAAAAGGTGGAGTTGGAAAGACAACAACATCTATTAATTTATCTTCTTGCTTGGCCGAATTCGGTAAAAAAGTTTTACTGATTGATATTGATCCACAGGGGAATTCAACAAGTGGGGTAGGGGTTGAAAAAAACAAGTTAGAAAAAACTGTTTATGACTTGCTTATCGAATCTTGTGAAGTTCAGGAATGTCTTGTCCATACAGAAATTGAAAATTTAGATATATTACCGTCAAATGTAAATTTATCAGGTGCAGAAATAGATTTAATAGGAATAGACGAAAGAGAATTTATTCTAAAGAGAAATATAGATAAAATTCGTGATGAATATGATTTTATATTAATAGATTGTCCACCGTCATTAAATATGTTGACTGTTAATGCGATGACAACAGCAGATACAGTGTTAGTACCAATACAGTGTGAATATTATGCATTGGAAGGATTATCACAGCTTATACATACAATAGAACTGGTTAAATCAAGATTAAACCCTGATTTAGAAATGGAAGGGGTTGTATTTACTATGTATGATGCTAGAACAAATTTATCATTACAAGTAGTTGAAAATGTGAAGGATAATTTAAGGCAAAATATATATAAAACAATAATACCAAGAAATATTAAATTGGCAGAGGCTCCAAGTTATGGACTCCCTATAAATTTGTATGATTCAAAATCGGCTGGGGCAGAAAGTTATAGACTATTAGCTGAAGAAGTTATTGATAGAGATAATTAAGATAGGAGGAAGTGTAATTGTTGTGATTACACATCAATATATATGAATAAGACTAAAAAGAGTGGACTTGGCAAGGGGTTGGATTCCTTAATACCAAGTGGAAGTATAGGTCAACCAAAGGTGGAAACAGTTGAGAAGGTTGTAGAGAAGATAGTTGAAAAGGTAGTAGAAAAGCCAGTGGAAGTAACAGTAAGATTGGCAGATATAGAACCAAACAAAGAACAGCCAAGAAAGAATTTCAATGAAGATGCATTGATGGAGCTTTCAGATTCTATAAAACAATTTGGAGTAATACAACCGCTTTTATTGCAAAAGAAAGATGGATATTATGAGATTATTGCAGGTGAAAGACGCTGGAGAGCAGCGAAGCTTGCAGGTGTAAAAGAAGTTCCAGCGATAATAAAGGATTATTCTGAAGAAGAAATAGTTGAGATTGCACTTATAGAAAATATTCAAAGAGAAGATTTGAATCCGATAGAAGAAGCTTTGGCATATAGAAGATTGATAAAGGAATATAATCTAAAGCAAGACGTTGTAGCGGAAAAAGTAAGTAAAAGCAGAACATCAATAACAAATTCTATGAGATTACTTAAATTGGCTGATGAAGTTCAACAAATGGTAATAGATGAAATGATTTCTAGCGGACATGCTAGAACATTATTAGGACTTGAAGATAAGGAACTTCAAGTGAAAGTTGCGAATATGATTTTTGATGAAAACTTAAGTGTAAGAGAAACAGAGAAACTGGTAAAGCAGATGCTTAATCCTGTTCAAAAGAAGGAAAAAGAAGAGTATAAGGATGAATTTATCTATGAAAATTTAACAGATAAAATGAAATCTGTATTTGGCTCAAAGGTTTCAATTAGCAGAAAACAAAAAGATAAAGGTAAGATTGAGATTGAGTACTATTCTACTGAAGATTTGGAAAGAATAGTTGATTTGATTTCATCAATTAAATAATGTAAAGATAAATATAAAAGATAAATAACGTAAAGATAATTATAGAAGAGGACACATATGAATAGTAATTTATTTGACAAATTAGGTTTAGAGAAAATCGATCCAGCATATATAATAATAGCATTACTTGCGCTTATAATAGTGTTATTTATAATACAAATGGTTAATATTAACAAGTTAAAAAAACTAAATAAGAAGTATGAGAAATTTATGAGAGGCAAAGATGCAGAGACGCTTGAAGACACGATGTTTGAGCGTTTTAAGGAGTTGGATACATTAATCGAAGAAAATAATAAAAAGACAAAACAAATTAAGCAAATATTTAATAACTTAGACATTGCTGTGCAAAAAATAGGAATTGTTAAGTATGATGCGTTTGGAGAAATGGGTGGAAAGTTAAGTTTTGCATTAGTAATGTTAAATAAGCTAAATACAGGTTATGTTATTAATGCAATGCATTCAAGAGAAGGTTGTTATACATATATAAAGGAAGTAATAAATGGAGAAAGTTATATTCCTTTAGGAGAAGAAGAAAAGAAAGCATTAGATAGAGCGATGGAACAATAAAATAAAAAGGACATAATGACATGCGTAGAGTTGGACTAGATGAATTGATGGGTGGAGAAGTACTTGCGAAACATATTGTTACTGATAGCGGATTTGAGTTAATGACACCAGGTACAGTTTTAAAAAAAGATTATATATCAAGATTAAAAGAATTAGATTATCAATATGTATATATACGAGATAATAATTCCGAGAAGCTTGAACAGGAAATAGACTTGTTAAGTAAAGATGTTAATGAAAAGTCTATGATTATAGTTAAAGAGGTATTAAGTAAGCGAGTTTTAAAGAATGGAAGGGATATTGCTAAATTATGTAAAGTAGCAGAAATGATAATGGAGGACGTGTTAAGTAATGAAAGTATACTAAACGAGTTGATTAATATAAGAAGAACATCTCCAAGTTTATATACTCATTCTATAAATGTATGTACTCTTTCAACAATAATTGGATTAAAAAACAATTTTACTAAAGATAGAATTGCTGATATGGCAAGAGGAAGTATTATTCATGATATTGGATTAAAATATATAACCGTTGATTATGAAAATGTAAACGTTAGTGATTTAAATAGTGAAGAGCAAAGTATTTTTAAGAAGCATGCAATATTAGGGTTTGAAGCAGTAAAGGATATTGAATGGCTTCCTAAAGTGTCAAAAGACATAATATTATTACATCACGAAACAAAGGATAGGAATGGATATCCACATAAGATAGGCTATGAAGATATTTTGGAAGAGGTTAAAATTGTTTCTATTTGTGATGCTTTTGATAGTTTGATTACTGGAATAGGTCATATTCAAGTGAAAATACATGAGGCAATAGAGTATTTAAACGCATATTCAGATAAAAAGTATGAGGAAAAATATGTGGAACAATTAGTACATACAGTTGCATTATATCCTATAGGAACAAAGGTTAAAACAAATGTTGGAGAACAGGGTATTGTTATAAAGCAAAATAAAAAGTATCCTAATAGGCCGATTTTAAGTATTATTATTGATAAAAAGGGAATAAAATTAAGAGAGCCAATTGAAAAAGATCTTTTGAAAGATTTAACAACATTTATTGAGGATACAGTAGAATAGCATTGTCACTAATTGACTTCGATTGGATAAAATTGTAAGATAATACTGTACAATTATTGATAGATGTGGTACAATTGAGTCATATTTAAGAGCGTTAGGATTGCAGAATGGAGGACTAGAAAATGGAACTAGAAAAGCTTATTGCAAAAGGAAAGAACAACGAAGTCTATCGCAATGGTGATTATGCTGTAAAGGTATTTAATAGCGATTATCCAAAATCAGATGTACTATTAGAAGCATTGATAACTTCTCAGGTTGAGGATATAGGACTAAATATCCCAAAGATTAAAGAAGTCTCTTATATTGATGGTAAGTGGTCAATAGTGATGGATTTTATTGAAGGTAAGACAATCGGACAGTTGATGGAAGAAAATCCAGAAGAAAAAGAAAAGTATTTAGATATGATGGTTGATTTGCAGATTGATATGCAATCAAAAAAATGTACAATACTTAAGAAACTGAAGGATAAATTGTATGAGCGTATAAACAATTTAGATGTAATTGATGAATCAAAGAAGTATGAGTTGTTGACGATATTGGATGGTGCACCAAAGCATCGAAAGGTTTGTCATGGCGACTTTACACCTCAAAATATAATTATATCAAGTAAAGATGGAAAGCCATATATTATTGACTGGAATCATGCAACGATAGGGAATGCAAGTGCAGATGTTGCAAGAAGTTATTTATGGTTATCTTTATACAAGCCTGATTTGGCAGATAAATATATAGATAGTTTTTGTGATAAAACAAAGACAGATAAAATGTACGTTCAAAGATGGTTACCGGTTGTAGCAGCTGCAAGATTAGAAAAGAATATAGCAGAAGAAAAAGAACTTATAATGAAGTGGATTGATGTTTTTGAATATGAGTAGAATATCACAAAGTTAGTATTTATAAATTGAATAAAGTATAAGTAAATCAAAATTCTCGCCATTTATTTGGGCGAGAATTTTGATTTAGAGTTATTTTGCTTTAATTATGTTTTTAATTAATGAAATGATAGTGCCAATAGAATCGCTAATCGGTGATTCGGACATGGCTTCAATATAGTCATTTCTATTGTTATATACCCTGTTTATTGTTTTCATCAATAACTCAGGTGTAATGGTTTCTTCATCAAGAACTTCACTGAAACCTTGTTTTTTAAAGGATTTTGCATTAAGTATTTGATCTCCACGACTGGCTTTTGCAGAAAGTGGAATCAATATATTAGGTTTTTTAAGTGCAAGAATTTCACAAATGGCATTAGCACCGGCTCTAGAGATGATGAGGTCTGACATTGCAAATAAATCCTTTAATTCTTCTTTTATATATTCAAATTGCTTATAGCCGGAAATGTTATTTAAAGATGTATCTGTTTTTCCCTTGCCACAGAGATGAACCAATTGGTAATCCTTAAGTATAGGCATTAAGCAGGCACGTACAGCATCATTTACGGCATTTGCACCAAGACTCCCGCCAATCACCATAACAACTGGTTTATTCGCAGTAAACCCGCACAAATCAAGACCAGTTATTTTATTTCCCTTAAGAAGTTCCTTACGAATAGGAGATCCTGTTAAAACAGCCTTGCCATCCGGTAAAAGCTCTTTTGTTTCAGGAAAATTGTGACATACTTTAGTTGCATAAGGAATAGATATTTTATTTGCCAAACCTGGTGTCATATCAGATTCGTGTATGATAATTGGAACTTTATACTTTTTTGCGGCTAATACAACAGGAACACTTACAAAACCACCCTTTGAAAAGAGAATATCAGGTTTATATGATTTAACAAATTTTTTTGCTTCACTATAGCCTTTAATAACTCTAAAGGGATCTGTGAAATTTTTTACAGACATATAGCGTCTTAACTTACCTGAAGATATTCCGACGTAATCAATACCTTCATCTTCAATTAGCTTTCGTTCAATACCGTCGTAAGAACCAATATATTTAATATCATAATCCAGTTCACGAAGAGAAGGTAATAATGCTATATTGGGTGTGACATGACCAGCAGTCCCGCCACCGGTTAATAATATTTTAGCCATATACTAATCCTTTCTGTTTATAGAAGTTCATTTATTGCAACTATAAAATTCTTTACATCATCTGAATCAAGTGACCCAGAACTCCATGAAATCTGAACATTATCACTTTTATAACGAGGTATCAAGTGAATATGAAAATGAAATACTGTTTGCCCAGCAACTTCACCATTATTTTGAAGAATATTGAAACCATCACATTTGCATACTTTCATCATTGCAGATGCTACTTTCTTTGCAACAACAAGAGCCTTAGAGGCTGTTTCTGTATCTAAATCAAATAGATTTAGATAATGTTCTTTAGGTAGCAAAATAGCGTGTCCTTTTGTAGCAGGAGAAAGGTCAAGAATAACGCGAAAATCGTTGTCCTCATATATGGTATTTGTAGGAATATCTCCATTTGCTATTTTGCAAAAAATACAATTATTATCTTTCATATTATACTTATGTAGGTCCTTTCAATAAAATACTTAATTACATTAAAAATAATTACATTAAAAAATTTAATTACATTAAAAAATTTAATTACATTAAATTACTTGGTTATATTAAAATAATAAGCCTATCTTTATATTTTACTATCTCAAAAAAAATAGTAAAGAGCAAAAAAAATATATTTTTATTGCTATAGAAATATAATAACATATCATGTCGAAAAAAGTAATATGAAAATAATTGAAAAGACAGTTAATATTTGATAGACTTGTCTTATAGGTAATGATAAAAAAGAAAGGGAGCCTAAAACGAAATACATAGGCATAAAAATGAGAGAAGATAATTTAGTTGAATTAACAAAAAAGGAATTACTTGATGAGAATAGGTCACTTCATGGAACATTGAGATATGTATCTCATGAATTACTTAATGTTTTAACATTAGTTAATTATTCTGTTCAGGCAGTGAATGTATCTGAAGAAAGTATAAAAGAGAATAAATATTGGAATTATATCGTAGATGATGTTGATTATATGATAAAACTTTTAAGAGAGTTGTCAGAGTATAATCATAGTGGAGAAATATCAAAAATGCCACTAGATCTAACAAAAATGATAAGTTCATTAGTTGATGAGATGAGTTTAAAATATGGCCATATAGCAAATATAAAAATAAAAAGTAGCCAAAATCCTTACATAGTGATGTGCGATGGTATAAAAATAAGACAAGTTATTATAAACATAGTTAAAAATGCGGTTGAGGCTATGGAAAAGAAAGAAGAAAAGGGGAATATAATTATACACTTAAAGAAACTAAAAAAGTGGATAACTATTAAGATCGAAGACGATGGATGTGGAATAGATGAAAAAATTGTCGAAAAAATATTTGAAGAGGGAGTAACAATGGGGAAAGAAGAAGGCTCAGGCTCAGGCTTGGGGTTGGCAATATCCAAAAAGATAATAGAGTCACATGGAGGAATGTTATCAGTAAAGTCAGAATTAGATAAAGGAAGTATGTTTGTAATAAAAATTCCATGCTAAAACGTCTCGTCGTTTGCCAGACGTCTTAGCATGGAAATAAATTTATTATATTAGAAACTAAATATTTGGTCGAGCATTCTAAGAGTTTTGAAATTGCCCTTTGCAGTCATTTCGCCAGTCATAAAAGCTCGTTGAAATGATAGACGTCCCTTTGTAATGTTATCAAGTGTATCATGGTTTAATTTTGCGGTAATATCAGCATCGGTTTGATTTTCATATTTTATATAAAGTTCCTTATTTTCAACTTTTATAAAAAGCTGTTTCTTTTTATCTTCAATTATCAAAAGGTATGAAGCTCTAAAATCATCAGGAGGAACAAAGTGATTGGTAAAAGATTTGATAAACTCTGTTTCTACGTCTGTTCCGGACATACTTAAAATTCCTTTAAAGTAAGAGGCTAGTTCTTCTATATCTTCTTTTTGTTGCTTTACATAAATATCATCAGATATATATTTTGATAGTTGTTCACCTTCTTGAGGGGTAAGCTCTAGGGAGTCCTTAATAAGAGTTTGCTTGATGGCAATACTGCTTGAAGGTAATGTTGTTAGTTTTTGAGAGATACTTCTATAAATATTCTCTGCATACTTATCTATATTTGAGGCATAAGTAGTGTTAGATTCAAAGTCAACAGAATCTTCAACATATGCAGAAAAGCCATTACAAGTTTTTCCACCAAGTAATTCCCAAGCATTTGTAAGCGAAAGTAGTGCTTCTTTTTCGCCATAAGTTGTAGAGATGGCTACAGGAATCATATACAAATCGCTAATTTTATTTTTATCGCCATAAAGCCAGCAAGAATCCAGAAAAAGCTGCATATAGCCACCAATACCATGCCATTCAATACTTGATGCTAAAATTATTCCGTCAGCATCCTTGAGTGTTTGAGGTAAAGTCATGATAGTGTTACGTGTTTCAAATAAATTATATCTAGTTACATTTACACGTAATTCTTCAAGAACAGTTTCTATTTTTTTCAATACATATAATGTAGGGTCCTCTATAACGCCCCTGCCACCATAGTAAATATTAATATTCATTAAATTTAGTTCTCCAATCTAGCACTTTTGTATACGAATATACTATAGTCATTTTAATATATTTTTTGTACATAAGCAAGAAATAAAAGTAAGAATTATGCCGAACATTAATCCACCAATGTGGGCCATATTATCAATGGCAAAGCTACTATACCCATTTGCAATGCTAAGTATTATTATTATAAATATATTTATTGGCTTAATATTGCGCCTTGATTCTTTCATTAATAAGGTAATTACTAAAAGGGAGCCAAGAATTCCAAATATGGCACCTGAAGCACCGGCGGAAACAACATTTGCATCTGTGTTCATGTTATATATAGCTGAAATAAATCCCGCACCTATTCCACTAAGTAAATAAATAGTGGAAAATCTTATGTGTCCAATACGATGTTCAACTTCTATGCCTATAAAGGCAAGGGTAATCATATTGTTTAGTAAATGTTCGGAGCCAAAATGCATGAACATACTGGTTACTAATCTATAGTATTCTCCGTTTTCAAATATATATCTCCAATTTGAGGCACCATGTTCTAACATATAGTATGAATTATTAGTATCTCCTGAAAATTCCTGAATTAGAAATATTAGTATATTAATTGCAATTAGTAGAATAGTGATAAATGGAAAAGAGGTTTTAAATGAAAAAGCTCTTTTTTTTGCAGGGATTTGATTGAAGATATTTTCAAAGCTACTGCGAAAATTGAAAATGTCATAAGGTTGATTATCATAAACGATAATTCTGTTTAGCAGAGTATCAACCAGCCAAAATGAAATTTCACTATTACCAATGGCTTTATCACGATTAATATCATTTGTAAGAATAATATAAAAAGAATTAAAATTACGATATCCGCTAAAAATAAATTTTCGTTCTACTTCATTATAAATTGCTTTAAGCCTATTTGACGAGTAAATTGAATTTCCAGTATTATCAGCGAGTATACAAATATCCATACTATCAGTTGAAGTAGGGCGCAGAAAAATAGCTATATCAGGCTGATTGCAGCCCAAATAACGAAATCCCTTACCTAGTATCTGTTTAATAAACTCTTTAATAATCATAGATATCTCCTAATTTAAAACTCTCTAACAATATATAAAGTATAACATCATATAAAATCTTTTTCAATATAGTTTAAAAAGATAAGAAAGGTGGGAAAAAGTGACACAGTCACCGTCTTTTAAAATATTAACCGAATGTGGATAGAGTAATGTGCTATTTAAGTATGTTCCATTAGAGGAATTCATATCTTCGATATAATACTCATCCTCTCTATGGTAAATTCTAGCATGAATTCTACTTATCATCGGATTTTCAATTATCATATCAACGTTATCTTGAATTTTGCCGATTGTAAAAGGAAAGCGAGTTATTATTATATCAGAAGAAAAGTCGGCACCAGAGTAAACCAAATGAGGAACAGAGGCGTTAGGTGATTGTGAAAGCGGCATAGTATCACCAATAGTAGTAATATTATCAGTAATGTATGAGCTATTATCGATATTATCATCCTCAGATACAATAGTTTTCTTTTTGAAAATTGAGCGTAAATATTTTATAGGTGAATCAAGAATAGAATTTTTAAAAATCTCGTTTGCATTTTCTTCGAAAATCATATCATTTAAATTGTTAGAAGAAGAATTCTCATATATATTATATGCAATTTCCTGCTTTGTTGTATCATCAAAACTATTATTAATTACTTCGAAAATAGTATTAACATTAAAATCATCACTTAAACTTAGATGTTGTATTTTATAAGCAGCAACTACACAATGGTTATCATTATGATCGAGTTTTGTCAGTATATAACAGAGTAAATCTCTAAAGTTATCTAGAAAAGTAGAATCTTTAGGAGATGAACAAGGACAAAAGCAAAAAAATGGGGTTTTAGTTTCAGGATTAATATAAATTAATTCAGGAGATAGCAATATGTACTTGGGTTCTAGTAAAAATTCTTCAATTGTTTCGCATACAGAAATTAGCCCGATCATAATACCTTTAAACAGTTCAAAACCGATTTGAGTATTTTGTGTTAAAGAACTTAAAGCATGTTTTGAACTAATATCATATACAAGATATGGTACATTATTTATATATTGTAATTCAGTAAAAAGTAATCCAGTAATAATATTATTAACAAGCATTTTAGTCCTAAAAGTTTGAATAAATTCAATGTTCTCAAAATCAGATAAGATAACATAGTTTTTTGATAAATTTTTTTTATATGTAATATTCATAAATGCATCTAAGGCTTCCTTTCGTTTAAATTTATTTATTTATTTATCGTTTGATAGAATAATAAGTTTTCTTATACTATCGCAGCGTTCATAGTTCGAAAAAAATACAGAATTTAGTTCCTCGTTTGTAATATGGGAATATAATACAGAATCATTTAATGATGTGGATAATACTACAGAACGTTTAAGTAGGCAGACACTATCTAGAGTGGATAAAATATCTGATTTAGTGATAGGTTCGTTTGGATTATAATAACTATTTTCTAGATTACATGCTTGATGCGTTAGTAATCTATATTGTGTTGATTTTGAAATAACAAGATCATGCAAATTCATTGTAAAAATAATTGCAGCAGCAGTTATTAAAAAAATAAAGGGAAATAAGTAAGAGGCTTCAATAGTTATGGAAGCAGTAAGGTTTTTGTTCATTTGAAATAATCTCCTTTATGTTATTAGGACCAAAGAGTATCCAAAGAGTAGAAAGGGTGCAAAGGGAATAATGGTTTTTCTTTTACGAGTGACAATAAGTTTATATAAAGCATAGAAAGATGTGAGTAAAAGTCCGTAAAACAACATAGATATATTGTTAGCAAAAGATAAAAAAGTACCAGTGGTGACAAAAATCATACCATCACCAACACCAATCATATTATGAGATATTATTGATAAAAGAATTAAAAAGATGCCAATAGATATACTTATAATAAACGAAAAGAAAGAGGCTTTAGGAATGAAAAGGACAAATCTAAAAATACAGCCAATAAGAGAGCAAACTATACTTAAAGGTAAACTAATAGTCATATTTCGAATATCCGTATATGAGCATAGGACTAAGTAGATAACTAAAATAGCAATATGTAATATTTTTAAAATAAGCATTTATTCGTTACCTATTCCTTTCTGACATCTAGAACAAAGGGGTAAGGTTTCTGGTAAAGTGCTCTTAAGAACCTTATATGCGTTGGCATTTAAATAGAAACAGTTAAGGTCAAAATGATAAACGTTACTTTCAATACATAAAAATACATTAGAATCATTAAAGTTCCTAGAAATAGCACAACTATGGCATGGTGAATAGTTTATTTCAGCTCCCTTATCAATATTATCAACAAAAGACATGGGGTAAATATCAAAATAACTACGAAGGTAGCTACAGTACATGCTGTTATGATAAACACTTCCGGAAGAAGTGACATATACATATTCGTCATGTTCTCCAATGTTTTGAGAAATATCTTCACCTATAAAGGGATAAAAGTATAAATTCTGGCACATAGGGATATTTATTGGTGAAGGTAAAAATGGTAATGATATGCTATAACGAATAGAGAAGTTAATGCCATTATTTGATGAAGTTAAATATGAACCTAAGAAACTTAGACCGGATGAGCCATTTACCACATAAGAACTATCCAAAGTGTTTCTCATTTCAGAAGAAAGAAAATTTTCTTGAAGAAGTAAATGATTAGTGCTTGAAAGACTTAGAGAATCAGTTGCATAGGCAATGGAACTGGTCTGCCTTGCAGATTCTTCCATACCTATTTGAATAGTATTAAACAACCCAAGTATATTTATTATATAGATTATGGCACATAGACAAAGGATATATAAAGGGAGAAGTAACGTTGCTTCAAATGTGAGAGAAGCTTTTAAATCAAGGGAGAAAAAGAATGTTCTCCAACCATAACATACCTGACTTGGTTTAGATGGTTGTTTTTTTGAAATTTTATTGAAGTTGTATGACCTGATCGCATGGAGAATTAATTTATTTTTTTTAGTTATGGTAGAGAACATTCTTTTTCCCCCTTTCTATTTGTTTTATATAGTAGTTCACAATAGTTCACTGACGAACGAACTATTAATCATATCCATATAGTAAAGTAGTATCAAATGAATATGGCAAAAGTCCAAAAATATTTGTAAATAATGGTGATGCACTAAAATCAAATTTCACATCAGCGGCAGTATAGCAGCTTACCATAAGAAAATCAGGGTTAACATTATGACATAGATCGAGCTGTATTAAATCCATGGTTCGATAATACAAATGAAAATTACTGGTTGTAAGTAAATATATATATAAGTATTCATCGTATGTAAATCCTGTATCCCCTGGATTACTGGAAGTCGTTGTTTTGTTTAAGTCAAGAACGCCTTGCAAACTTAGAGTCCAAGTGGAGTCATCCTTGAGCAGAGGAACCTTTTTTTCTTTAAATAAATCTCTCATATCTATTATTGCTTCTGCGTTTGCCCAAGAACTCATAATAAGTAATTGAGTGAGTTCCACAATAAAAGGTATTGGTAATGCACCTACAGCAGCATTAGCTATATCGTAAGCCAGGGTACGTTTTGATGAATCAGATAAAATATGAGCAAGATTCATAGATGTCCTTAAGGCAACAATATTAATAATCGAACTAGATAATATCTGTTCATCAGTTTCACCTCCAAATAAAATGTACTCGAGCTGATATTTTATGGGAACGGAGTTATCTAAGTCTGTTGTAAAAGTAGAAAAATGTTCCTTTAAGTAGCTGGCATATAACGAAAAATCAATAAGGCTTGTTAAAATACTAGTATCCTTGTTTTCAATAGCTTTTTTAGCTTCTTCAGATAAATTACAAAGAGTTGATGGAAACACATTTAGTGAATCTTGACTTATAGTAGCATTTGAGACCTTTTCAGGATCGTCAAGGCAAGTTTTAATAAGAGCTTCTCTCATGATAAATGAAATTTTATCAGATAAATTTTGCTTGATTTCTTCTGCTTCGTTGTTTGGTATATCGCTATGCTCCTGATTAGCATCAGATGAATTATTTATATCACTTATACTTGAAAGTTGGTCATTAGAAATACTGTTATTATCATCTAAAAAGTTGTACGAAGTAGTATTATTTGATTTGAAGATATCTAGTGTATCTGAGTCTATTAAATTTTCAATATATTCAAAGGACGCGTGATATTTTTGATAATGCACAACTTGTGAAGCGAAAATTAAGCCATCATTATCAGTTAATTTGTAAAGGTTTTTAACAGTAGTATTATTTAAAGAGAAGTCGATGATATTTGATTTATTCGTTTTTCTAATATAACTATTAAGCAAAGCAGTAAAATCCTCTTCTGTTTTAAAAGTACCGAAAACTCCATAACTATCAAGTAGCTGAGTGGCAAAATGTCCAAAAGTAGAGTCGAGAGCCATATAAGAGGTGCCTACAGCTGTGGTTTTTATAATATTTAGTCTACAAGACTCAATTATTGTAAGCAAAAGCGATAAAACTAGTGTTAATGATAATGCAAGATATATAGAGATACTTCCGTTTGATTTATTTGTAGCCATATTTATAATGAGTTTACTTGAGATGTTATTTTAGAAAAAACAGATGTAATAATGCTAATTATGTTAGTTCTAAAGATAACAATTAATCCAACGATCACTAAAATTATGAGAATCACCTCGACTACCCCCATACCTCTATTGTCATTTAGTTTATATAAATGTGTTAGAATAAAAAGTTTTGTAATATTTATTTTTTCTTGAATGTATTTTTTCAATATTAAACCTCGCTTTCTTATAATGATATTGAAATAAAAGATGGAACAATTATTATTATCATAACTACTATAAGCATTAGAATCATAGGCAGTAGTAGTTTGGTTCCAGCCTCTTCACCAAGTGTTAGTGCTCTAGCCTTTTTTGCTTCAAAAGCCGAATGCACTTCGTGGTTTAGAAGAAATCGTAAATCCTTAGACCCTTTATTCAAATTTTGCTCTAATAATGTTCCTAGCTTAAGATAAGGTCTAATACCGCAACGTTTACCAAACTCAGAGTAAGCTAAGGTTTCAGAAACCCCATTAGCCAGTGAGTTTAAAGTATATCTTAGTTCTTCATAGGCATATCGATTTTTATCCTGATTTCTCTTTGTATAGTCGTCAGTAATTTTTGTAAAAGCGGCACGTATAGTCATGCCAGCACTATGTAGTAGTAAAAGTTTAGAAACAATCTCTGGATAATCGTCAATCATCTGTAGCTCTCGTTTTTTTAACATAAGTCCTAACTCCTTTGATCTAGCAAAGTACATAAACACAGATGAAATGACACCAAAGACTAAAAACAAAAATGGAGCTGACGAAGAGGGAAGTAGGTATGTAACTTCTCCTGATGAAGAAAGTGTATCAGGCAATTCCACTGTAGATGAGTAAGGATTTGAATGTTCATCAATGTACTTTTCTATTTCTATTTTGCTTGAGGATATGTTCTGCGAAGGAAAAAGCGTCAAGCCAACCATCATAGAGGCAGTGCATTCATCAAGCGATAAAGTGGCGTAAACACAAGTGCTAGTACCATCTCCGGATATATTGTCATAAATGAGGTTTCCGCTAAAATCTATTAGTGTGCTATCTTCAGGAGCCCATGATAACTGTATGTTTTCAGTGCCAATCGATGTATAAAAATTTAAAGAGCTAGAAACATTATCAGTTGATGGGTTTGAAGCTAAAAGCATTGTAACTATTTCTTCGCGATAGTTATCAAAAATAGACAGTGCTTCAGAATATTCATAAAGTTTCTTTGAAATACTAATATCTATGTCTTCTTTGCTTTCTCCATTATCAATAATTAACTGATAATCTTTGCAGTTAAGGCCATCTGTAGGACGGTCTAAAGTGCTTATGATTTCATTGGCACCAGTAGATGATATAGAATATACAAGTCCGAGGCAAACAAAACAAAATAATGTTAAAAAAGCAGTAGAAATATGTTTGCTAAGCACAAGGTATCTCATTAACTTAATATCTTTACCGGTATAAAGTTTTGAAAGCTTTATATTTAAAGAAGATTTAGAGTTTAAAGTATTTGCAGGTTTTATCTTACTTTTTATTTTTGTAAATAGGTCTATTAAAAAAAATCCACAACAATACATAAAAAGTAAGGAGTATTCCTTTTTGTTTACGTCTTTAAGTAGCTCTTTTTTATATTTTCTTGTAATCATAAAGAAAAATAAAAGAGTTATTAAAAGAAGAAAATATACTATGGTCATTTAAAAAGACAATCCTTTCTTTGTCAGAATGTTATATGAATAATTTTATGTGCAATAAAAATAGCGCTAACATATATGACTAAGCATATAGTCATAAATATAATACCAGGGATATTATGATATAGAGGAATAAAAAAACCATCTGAGGTAGTATCTAGGTATAGCATAATCAGCATAGGCATAAAACACATTATGTTGTGTTCAAATTTTTTTGCAGCAATTTTTGTAGTAATATCTCTGTGAATATCTATCTTCTCACAAATGGTTACAATAGAAGTATTAATAATACTTATGATATTACCTCCGCCACGTTTTGCAAGAGATAGAATTTCGCAGAAAGTTGAAACATCATCTATATCCGCTCGGAGGGCAAAGTCATTAAAAGCCTCCTCAACGGGTATAGAAAGTCGGAGCTTTTTGCATATGGCATCTAATTCAATTGCCATATAGCAGTTTGCAGAGTATAGGCATCTAATCTCAAGGTATGCATCCCATACAGCATGCTCAAAGGAATTACCGGAATTTAAAGAAGAGGACATTGAGCTTATTGCATCCTTGAACTGTAGCAAAAGCTTATTTTTACGTTTTTTGAATAAATAACTTTGTACAAACTTAAAATAGAATTTAAGTGTTGGTAATAGTAATAAAGTGGGAATATATGAATTGTAGAAAAAGTATGAGAATACTCCTAATATAGATATTCCAAGCATGCCATAAGAAACATACTCTTTTTTAGATAAAATGTATTTATTATAATTAGTCATTTTCAAAAAGTCTCTCCTTTGTAATACCAGATAAATTAAGTTTAAACGTATTTTTTATGGGGTTGCGCAAATACTCAAGATTGCCTATGATTTTTCCATCTTTTGATTCACCCTTCTCTTTAAAAGCAAAGAGTGGATTTAGGTGGATTTCATTGTTATCAAAAGATGATATTTCAGATATTTCTAGAACACGACGTGAACCATCTCTAAGTCTGCCAAGATGAATCATAATATCAATAGCAGAAGCAATCTGCTTACGAATGGCATAGATGGGCATATCAATTCCCATAAGTACCATGGTTTCAAGTCTTCCAAGCATATCATAAGGACTATTTCCATGTCCTGTAGAAAGTGAGCCATCATGTCCGGTGGACATAGCCATAATCATATCAATAGCTTCAGCACCACGTACTTCACCAACTATAATTCGACTCGGCCTCATACGTAAAGCGGTTCGAATAAGCTCTCTGATAGGAATGGCATTCGCTCCTTCGGTGTTTGCCTGACGCGCTTCAAGACGAACAATATTTTTAAGGTGCATTAACTTTAGCTCGGCAGAGTCTTCAATAGTAATGACACGTTCTGAATGAGGAATATAGCCGGATAAAACATTAAGAAAAGTTGTTTTACCTGAACCTGTACCTCCACTAATAAAAATATTGTAACCAGCAACTACTAATAGCCGAAGATAGTCAGCGGCTTGTCTTGTGATTGAATTTAACTCTATTAATCTATCCATAGTCAGCGGTGAGTCGGGAAAACGACGAATCGTTATTGCCGGGCCATCGATAGATATAGGAGAAAGAACAATATTTACGCGAGAACCATTTGGGAGTCTTGTATCAGCGATGGGTGATGCTTGATTAATTCGTCGATCAGAGCTAGCTACTATTTGCTGAATGACATCAAGAAGCTTTTCTGTACTTGAAAAACATTTATCTGTTTTTATTAGCTCACCATTTTTTTCAATAAAGATATTTTGGTAGCCATTTACCATTATTTCACTAATGTCAGAATCGTACAAAAAGTCTTCAAGAACGTCAAGTCCACGTATAGAGTTAAACAGTTTTGTCCGCAAATCAAGACGTTTGTTAAGTTCTATATATGATGTTCTAGATACTTCTATTATTTTACAATCGATTAGTTCAAGTAAATCTTCGTTACTTAATTCTTGTGTCATATTTATATCATTTAAAACTAATTCACGCAACTCTTGTTCCTTAGATATTATTAGTACCTCCGGATATTAGAGTTTGTACATATCTTCCCATACTGCCAAAAAGAAGCTGCTCCATGTTGTTGACAACAGCAGGGTCATAAGATTGCTCCGGAAGTGTCAACTCTGTTATCTTTTCGATGGTATCGGATTGATTAAGTATTTTCATTGCACCATAGAAATCAGCTACTTTTTTTACAGAAACACCATCATTAACTATAGGCATGTAGATAGTATCTGAAATATCTAAAAGCCCAGTCACATCCTTGATGCAGTCGGATAAATCAAGAATGATAGTGGAATACCTTCCAAGACTTACTATATCATTAATAAACAAGACCCATTCCTTTGAATCTATTTGTCTTAGGTCAAGGGAAAATCTCATAGGAGGAATATAGTTTAGCTGATGAAGTGTGTGAGAAAGAGAAAGTAACTTTTTGTCGAGATTATTTTTGTTTTGCTTATAGAAATATAATAAATCAGATAAGTCACCAAGATGCTCCCTAGAAGAAAAAAAGGAAAATCCGGAATACTCTTCAAAATTTATATATAAGGCAGATTCATTTCTGGCAAGAAGGCAACCAAGCGTAAGTGAAAAAGATGTTTTTCCACATCGTTTTATAGGTGAATAAACAGATATAATTTTTGAGCTTTTGGGCAAAAAATTACTGAAGACATGTTTTTGTGGGATATTTGCATAGCCCGCCATAACGTCATGTATAATATTTTCGGAAGATTGGTATTTGTATAGAGATTCATATTCTTGTTGGCATTTATAATTTGTTTCTTCGTGAAGAATACTGTTTTCAAAAAGAATAAAAATGCTACCAATATTTTTAAGGGAATCTATACTTGAAATAAATTCTTCAGAAATAATAAGAATGTCAGAAAAGTTTATCAAAGAAAACTCTATAAGCGCATCAAGCTCTGTAAACACTTTTATATCATAACCTAAGCCACTCTTTTTTCGAAAGTAATCTGCAAGTAAAACTGCATAGTTCTCGTCAAAATCCATGATAGATATTAATCCATTACTCAAAGAACACCTCCTTATGAAGTATTTTTGTAACGGAACTAATCGTTGTTTAAGAAGTGATTTTAGTATATAACAAAAAAATAGATTTGTCCAGTACTTTTTAAAATAAATTTAAAATAAAGTACACACAATCATCATACAATCGTAACTAAAAAGAAATACATGAAGAAAAAACACAGCTTTCGTATAAAAAATTTCAAAAAAAGGAATGAATAAAAATTAGATGAGTATACTTTATATATTAATATATAGAAAGGCATGGCTATGAGATTAAAAATTAAAAAGAAAAAAGAATTACCAAATGGAAAGCAAATGCAGCTCATGGAAGAGTTAAAAGCAGCAAAAGATGCTATGGATACAGCTTACCAAAATCTAGCATACGTTATTGAACCTGACTTAATTGATTGTTGTATTTATGAACTTAACGCATTACAGCTTAGATATAAGGTAATATTAAATCAAGTAAAAGAAGAAGAAGCAAAAGCTTGTATCGCAGTTAAGAAATAGACATAAAGTGCCGAAATAATTAGCAACACAAAGTATGGAGGCAACTTATGCAGGTATCAACAATAAATAAATCAATTATGAATAGTGAAAATAAGCCAAATCTGACAAGAACGAAAGGTAACGTCGAAGTATCAGGTTATTTTGGCGTTGCATATAGTAAGTCGGATCAAACGAATGAAGACTTACAAATATATGATGGCAAAGAGATGTCAGAGAATAAGAAAAAAGAGGACAAGAATGGAGCAAGTAATCAAAAAGAGGATTTACTTAGCTTTATTAATGGCGCTATTGATACCTTAAAGAATTGTGTAACTGATGAAGATTATGACAAGATGGCAGAGCTTGGACTTGCGGCAGATAAAGATGATTTAGGTGTTATTGTAACAGTATATGAAAGAATTCAGATACAGTTAGCGGCTTATTCAGATAATTACGACACTGCAGGACTAAATATTAGTCCACAAAAACTAGAAAAAGTATTAGGTACAAAATCAATGTCAAATGCAGTTAGTATGGCAAGTGAAATAGAGAATATAAGTGATGAAGCAAAAGAGTACATTATAAAAAATGATTTAGAACCAACAATAGAAAATGTATATAAAGCAGTGCATACTAGTGAAGTGGGCTCAAAAGCGTTGTCTAGAAAGGCACCAATTGAAGACAGTCAGTGGAAGGAATTAAGAGGACAAGTAGATAAGTTTTTAAATGACAATGGATTAGATGTAAATGAAGAAAATATAGATAAATCAAAGTGGCTTTTAGATAAAAACATGCCACTAACAGTAGAAAATATTTTAAAGCTTAAGGCATTAGATGAAGTAGAGAATATTGATGAAAATACAATGGAGAGTATAAAAGCTAATATAGCATTTGCCATTGCTATAGGTGAAGATGGGAAAAGTGCATATATAACAGAAGGATGGATTAACAAAGAAACTGCAAAAGAGGCAGTGGAAGCTGTACAAAATGTAAGTGAAAATGCAGTTTATTTTATTACTTCAAAAAACTTAACGCTAAATATTGCTAATCTTAAGAAGTATAAGAACATAGAAGAAGTAAGTATGGATGCCAGTGATAAAAGAGCACAAAAAAATATGAAGATAGTTGATGAAGCAAAACAAATGCTAACAATGGCGGGAGCTATAAATATGCAAAAGTTGGGAATAGACGTTACATATTCGGATTTAACAATGATAGTAGAAGAAAGTAAAATACAAGATGAAAGTTTTTATGGTTGCTTTGTAGAAGAAAAATCAAGTGAACATACATCTATGCTATCAAATGTAATGCAGATAATGGAACAGATGAAACAAATTCCGGCAGCAGTAATGGGAAAAGTTTATGAAAAGGAAGTATCTTTTACTGTTGAGAGCGTATACAAAGAAGGTATAAGATTAAGAGAAGAGTATCAAAAGGCTGAAATGACCTACGAAGCAGTGGGAACTCAGATAAGGCGTGATTTAGGTGATAGTATAAACAAAGCGTTTGCTAATATCGATGAGTTGATATTAGAGTGTGGAGCTACAGTAAATGAAGAAAATAGACGAGCAGTAAGGATATTGGGATATAATTCTTTAGAGATAACGAAGGATTCAATTAGTGACATTGTAGACATTGCAAATGAGCTTGATAATGTGAATAGAAATATGACACCAAAAACAGTAATGCATCTTATTAGAAATAATATAGACCCACTTAATACAGATATACGCGAGCTAAATAAGGAGCTAAACATTATTAATGAGGATTTAGAAGTTAAAGAACAAAGTGAAGAATATGCTAAATTTCTTTGGAAGCTTGAAAAAAACAATGAGATTACAAGCGAGGAAAGAAAAGAGTATATTGATATGTATAGGGCGATGCATATTGCAAGTAGCCAGTCAGCAAGGTCAATCGGTGCAGTGATGGCAACCGGTGTTGATATGACATTATCAAATATGTTAAAGATGGAAAAATCAAGAAGTAAGAGGGGATTAGACGTTGAAATAGATGAAAAGTTTGGACTTACAGCGGATGAAGAAGTTGAATATGAAGCCGAGATAAGCTCAAAGGTTATGGAAAATGCAAGGACTGCGTTGGCTAAAGAAGTATCGGAAAGTACGATATATATGCTATTAGATAATGGTGCAAATACAAATATTCAAAATTTACTATCAGCATCAATATTGGAAAATGCAAATAGCGATATTGCAAAAAGGTTTAGGCAAATTCAAAAGAAGGTAAATGCAGAGGAAAGATTATTGGAAGGGTTTAACGATAGTGAAGATGCAGAAAACGCAGTAGATATGGTGTCAAAGGATATAACAAGAGAAATATTAGAGGGTATAGAGATTAATCAAGAGTCGATGGTAAATGATATTGCAAGAGCAAGAATAATGAGTAATTCTCTAAATCTTATGTATAGTGGAGTAAGTAGAAAGTGCTACAGTATTCCAGTTGAGTTAGATGATGAAGAAGTTATGATAAAAGTAAGGTTTGAAGATAAGGGAGAAGATGAAAAATCAAATGTTGTTATTAGTACAGAAAGTGATATTTTTGGAAAAATAAGTACAAAAATTACATATTCAGAAGATAAACTTAAAGGTATTGTTCTTTGCCAAAGTAAAGAACTGGCAGCAGTTATCAAAGAAAACAAAGAGATTTTGCAAGGAGTGGAGATTGAGGTAACGACAAGACTTGATATAAACGAAGAAGTTTTTAGAGAAGAAGAAGGGAAAGAAACACAGGAAAATACAGCAAAAGAACTTTATGGAGCTGCAAAATCGTTTATAAAAGCACTTAAGGAATGGATAAAAATGCCGATAGATACAGTAGTAGATTAGTTAACTAGATTAGAATGGAGGAAATACGATGAGAATAAATACAAACATAACCGCTTTAGCTGCATGCTACCAGTTGAATACATCTGATAAAAAGCAAGCTTCTTCAATAGAAAGATTATCATCAGGATATAAACTTAATAGCCCAAAGGATAACCCAGTAGGTTCCGCGCTTTCAATAAAGATGAAGACACAGATTAAGGGACTTGATAGGGCAACCCAAAATACTTCTGATGGAATTTCGGTTATTCAAACAGCAGAAGGTGTACTAAGTGAAATTCAGTCTATGGTTCAGAGAATGAGTGAACTTAGTGTTCAGGCAGCATCAGATACAAATACTCCATCAGATAGAGAAAGTATTATGAAGGAGATAGATGAAATTAGGGATGAAATCGACAGAGTATCAAAAGATACTGATTTTAATACAAGAACATTATTAGATGGCTCACTTGACAGGAGAACATATACGAATACATCATATGCAAAGGTATCATATGCTTCAGGAGCTGTTGCGTCAGGTAGATATTCATTATTATATAATAATACATCTTCAAAGGCTCAGCTTTCTACAGGTGCAGTAAATTCAGCCACATTGCCTTCGGGAACAATTAAGTTAAACGATCTTGATGTTACTATAAATGAGGGAGAAGACCTTGCAAGTGTTTATGATAAGCTAAGAGATGCAGGAGAAAAGGTTGGAGTAGATGTATCCTATACAGGAAGTCTTGCAGGTTCAGCGGCATTTACATTTACATCTAAAGAGTATGGAAGTAATGTATTAGTGGATATTAATACAAACAGTAAAATGGCAACAGCACTAGGTATATCGGGTACTACAGTAAGTGCAAGAGGCACGGATGCAACATTTACAGCAGAGTCAGGTGGCGGATTAGATACAGGTATGACAATTGTATCAGAAGGAAATACAGCTATAATAAAGGGTGTGGGCGGATTTGAAATGAAAGTAGACATTACAAATCAAATGGCTGCAAATGCAAGTCTTAGAGTTGTATGTGGAGTAACAGAGGAAGGCCCAATGATAATTCAGGCAGGAGCAAATGAGGGTCAGGAAATTAAGGTTGAAATACCAGAAGTATCAAGTAGAACATTAGGTATAGATAAATTACAAGTATATACAGCAAGAGGAGCTACAGACGCGATAGGTCTTTGTGCAAATGCGCTTTCATACATTTCAGATGTTCGTTCAAAATTAGGTGCATATCAAAATCGTATGGATCATACAGTTTCTGGCTTAGAGGTAACAGCAGAAAACATGACAGCGGCATTGTCCAGAATAGTAGATGTCGACATGGCAAAGGAAATGACAAACTATACGACACTTAATGTAATAACACAAGCAGCAACATCTATGCTGGCACAAGCAAATCAAGCACCAGAAAAGATACTTCAACTACTTCAGTAGAAAGGGGAAAATTAAATTATGACAAAGAGTGAATTAAAAGATTTTTCTCTAAGGATTGCAGGAAGTTCCAAGACTGGATTAGTAGTTATAACATATGATATTATTGTTAATTATATTGAGTCTTCGAAGGTGTCTTTGGAAAATGGAGATTTAGAAGGGTATCGGTTTAACTTAAAGAAGTCAAAACAATTTATTGATGATTTAGCATCAAATCTTGACATGAGATTTGAGATATCCTATAATTTGATGCAATTATATATGTATGCAAACGAATGTATTTTAAAGGCAGGAATAGAAAAAAATACAGAAAAGTTAGATATTATAATAGAAATGATGTCAAGGCTAAAAGATAGTTTTGAAGAGGTTGCAAAATCAGATGTATCAGGTAGAATGATGAATTCAAATGAACAAGTTTATGCAGGATTCACATATGGACCAAATAGTCAGTTAGATGAAATAACGTTGCGTTAGGAAGGATGTGTGATAATTGGATTTTATAACTGAAGCAGACCAGTATGTGTTTGGTGAAGGTAATCATTATGAAATTTATAATAAATTAGGGGCTCATTTAAAAGAAATAGATGGAAAAAAAGGTGTATATTTCGCTGTATGGGCTCCGAATGCAAAGAGTGTAAGTGTTGTTGGAGATTTCAACGATTGGGAGATAGATAATGGAATAATGAAAAAAATAGGGGAATCCGGAATATGGGAGACCTTTATTTTTGATGCTAAAAAATGGGATATGTATAAATATGTTATTGAGACAAGTAGTGGAGAAGTGATTTATAAGTCAGACCCGTATGGTTTTCATTTTGAAGTGAGACCGGGAACAGCGTGTAAGGTAGTGGATATAGACAATTTTAAGTGGACTGATGGAAGATGGTTGGAAAAGCAAGAAAATTTGGAAAAAATAAATCAACCAATGTCGATTTATGAGATGCATCTAGGCTCATGGATAAAGGATTATTCAAGAGGCGAAGATGGATTTTTAGATTATAAAGCTATTGCAGATAAGCTTGTTCCATATATAAAAGAAATGGGATATACCCATGTAGAGCTTATGGGGATAGCAGAATATCCTTATGATGGCTCTTGGGGATATCAGGTGATTGGATATTATGCCCCAACTTCAAGATATGGAGGACCTGATGAATTTATGTACTTTGTAAACAAATTGCATAAAAATAATATAGGTGTAATTCTTGATTGGGTACCGGCTCATTTTCCGAAAGATATAAGCGGTTTAGCTGAGTTTGATGGAACATGCCTTTATGAGTACCCGGACCCAAGAAAGGGTGAGCATTCAGAATGGGGCACAAAGGTTTTTAACTATGAAAAAAATGAGGTTAAAAATTTTCTTATTGCCAATGCGCTGTTTTGGCTTGAAAAGTATCATATAGATGCTCTTAGAGTAGATGCAGTAGCATCGATGTTGTATCTTGATTATGGAAGAAATGATGGTCAATGGGTAAAGAATAAATATGGTGATAATAAAAATCTTGAGGCAATAGAGTTTTTAAAGCATTTAAATAGTATTATAAGTAAAAGAGTAAAAAGAGCATATTTAATTGCAGAAGAATCTACAGCCTATCCAATGGTTACCGGTGAAGTTGAAAAAGGAAGCCTAGGATTTTCCTTTAAGTGGAATATGGGCTGGATGAATGATTTTTTATCCTATATGAAGTGTGACCCACTATTTAAGAAGGGTAATCATTATATGGCTACTTTTAGCTTAAGCTATGCAAACAGTGAAAATTATATACTTGTATTATCACATGATGAAGTAGTGCATCTAAAGTGTTCAATGATAAATAAGATGCCCGGTTTTTTGATAGATAAATTTTCAAATCTCAGAGGTGCGTACACATTTATGTTTGGACATCCTGGAAAAAAATTATTATTTATGGGACAGGATTTTGCTATGCTTAATGAATGGAGTGAGGATAATGAGCTTGATTGGTATCTGCTTAATGAGCCACTTCATAATGATACAAAGGAATATGTTAAATCATTGCTTAAGATCTATAAAAAGTATCCTTGTCTTTATGCGTATGATACTCGAAAAGAAAGCTTTGAGTGGATAAATGAAAATGATGCAGATAGAAGTATATTTAGTTTTATAAGAAAAGACTTGGATAATCAAAAGAAATCTTTGTTATTTATTTGCAATTTTACTCCGATTGACAGAGTTGATTATTGCGTCGGTGTTTCAAAAGAAGGAACATATAAGGAAATTTTATCAAGCTATATGCTTACAACACAAGATGATACAATGGAAAGTGCTATGGAAAAAAATGGTGAGCTTGCACTCAGAAAGTTTAAGGCAGTTAAAGAAGAATGTGATAATAGACCATTTAGGCTTAATATACACTTAAGACCATATGAGGCTGTGATTATTGCATTTTAAAATATATTTGCAAAATATAGATAATAAATGTATAATGTTAGCGTGTGTGTTATATACATGCTAACATTTTGTTTTAGAAACGAATTAAGAAAGGACATGCAAAATGATAAAGATTAGTGAAAACGGAGCATTTTTATTAAATGGTACAGAGGTTGTTGAGTGCAATGCAGAAGCAGGAGCAATTCTCGAATCTAAAATTGGAAGAAATATAAGCAAAGAGGAAGCTGCAAAGAATACTATCGCTTATGGGATTTTAGAAAGCCACAATACATCAGGAAATATGGATAAGCTTATGGTTAAGTTTGATAAGCTTACATCACATGATATTACATTTGTCGGTATTATACAGACAGCAAGGGCATCAGGACTTGAGAAATTCCCGATTCCATATGTACTTACAAACTGTCACAACAGCTTATGTGCAGTTGGAGGAACAATAAATGAAGATGACCATATGTATGGTCTTACTTGTGCAAAGAAGTATGGTGGAGTTTATGTACCACCTCATCAAGCGGTTATTCATCAGTATGCAAGAGAAATGCTTGCAGGTGGCGGAAAAATGATTCTTGGTTCTGATTCACATACTCGTTATGGTGCACTTGGAACAATGGCAATGGGTGAAGGTGGACCTGAGCTTGTTAAACAACTTTTAGAGCAAACATATGATATAAATATGCCAGGAGTTGTAGGTGTCTATATGACAGGAACACCTACAAAGGGTGTAGGTCCTCAGGACGTTGCACTTGCAATTATTGGTGCAGTATTTGGAAATGGTTATGTTAAGAATAAAGTAATGGAATTTGTTGGACCTGGTGTAGCAAACTTAAGTGCAGATTTTAGAATTGGCGTGGATGTTATGACAACAGAAACGACATGCCTATCTTCTATTTGGAAGACTGATGAGAAGATTAAAGAATTCTACGATATTCACGGAAGAGTAGAAGATTATAAGGAATTAAATCCAGGTGAAGTGGCTTATTATGATGGTATGGTTTATGTAGATTTAAGTGCTATTAAGCCTATGATTGCAATGCCATTCCATCCAAGTAATACATATACAATTGAAGAAGTAAATGCAAATCTTATGGATATCTTAAATGATGTTGAAAAGAAAGCGTTAGTAAGCCTTGATGGAAAGGTTGATTATAAGCTTACTAATAAGGTTAGAAACGGTAAATTGTATGTAGAACAAGGAATTATTGCGGGTTGTGCAGGTGGTGGATTCGAGAACATTTGTGATGCAGCAGATATTATAAAGGGCAGAAGCATAGGTTCGGATGAGTTTACACTTAGTGTATATCCAGCTAGTACGCCTATTTACATTGAGCTTGCAAAAAATGGAAAATTGGCTGACCTTATGGCAACAGGTGCTATTGTTAAGACAGCTTTTTGTGGTCCATGCTTTGGCGCAGGAGATACTCCTTCAAATAATGCATTCAGTATCAGACACTCAACAAGAAACTTCCCTAACAGAGAAGGTTCTAAGCTTCAAAATGGACAAATATCATCAGTTGCACTTATGGATGCACGTTCAATTGCGGCTACAGCAGCAAATAAGGGATTCTTAACAGCAGCAACAGATATTGATGTTGAATACACATCACCAAAATATTATTTCGATAAGACAATATATGAAAACAGAATATTTGATTCAAAGGGTGTGGCAGATGATTCTGTGGAGATTAAGTTTGGCCCTAATATTAAAGACTGGCCAGCGATGTCAGCACTTACAGATAACTTAGTGCTCAAAGTAGTAGCTGAAATACATGATCCAGTAACAACAACAGATGAGCTTATTCCTTCAGGCGAGACATCATCATATCGTTCAAATCCTTTAGGACTTGCTGAGTTTACATTATCAAGAAAAGACCCTGAGTACGTAGGTCGTGCAAAAGAGATTCAAAAGGCAGAGCATTCAAGATTAGAAGATAAGTGTCCATGTGATGAGCTTCCAGAACTTGGAGAAGCAATGAAGGTTATTAAAACAAAGTTCCCTGATTTACACCATAGCCAGTTTGGAATCGGTTCAACAATCTATGCAGTAAAGCCGGGTGACGGTTCAGCCAGAGAGCAAGCAGCATCATGCCAAAAGGTTCTTGGTGGATGGGCTAATATAGCAAAAGAGTATGCTACAAAGAGATATCGTTCAAACCTTATTAACTGGGGTATGCTTCCATTTGTTTTTGAAGAGGATGAATTACCATTTGCTAATGGAGATTATATCTTCGTGCCAAACATTGCAGAAGCTGTTAGAACTAAATCAGATGCTATTAAGGCTTATGCTGTTAAAGGCGAGGAATTAAAGGAATTTACTCTTAAATTAGGTGAGCTTACAGATGATGAAAGAGAAATCATATTAAAGGGCTGCTTGATTAATTACAATAGAAAGTAGAAGATTATAAACTTTTTACTTGTTTTTATAGGAAAAGTATATTAATATATCCTATATAGATTAAAAGATTAATGGAGGAAATAAAGATGGCATATACTATTTCAGACGAATGTATTATGTGTGGAGCTTGCGAAGGAGCTTGCCCAACAGAAGCTATTTCAGCAGGAGATGACAAGTACGTTGTAGATGCTGATACATGTATCGATTGTGGTTCATGTGAAGGTGTTTGTCCTGTAGGAGCAGCACAGGCGTAATAAAATTTAAGCGATGAACTGCCCCCCAAAAGTTGGATTTAAAATCTGACGATTGGGGGGTATTTTTTTTGCATTTGACTGTCATTTGATTGTCCTTGCCTATTATAATAGTAAGAAAGCGTATTATTAAGGAGGAAAAAAGAAATGGCTAAAGCAAAAAAAATAGTATCATATATACTAGTTGTATGTATGTTATCAAGTGGAATACTTGTTAATCTTCCAACTATGAATGTATTTGGTGCGGCACAAACAGAAGCAACGGTAGATAATGCACGTAAGCATGTGTATGGTAATGGTTTTCCATTATTGATAATGGAAGATGGTTTAGGTAACACGAAAATTTATCAGGATGTAAACAAAAATGATGAGTATGATGTAGGTACAGATACAGAAATTGTGGTAACAGGGAATATAAGTGAATATTGGATTTTTGGTGGTGGTAAAAATATCACTGTAGCTAGTACAAAAATCACTATGACAAGTGGTAAGGTAGGCGTCATAGTCGGAGGAGGTTATGCTAATGGTACAGGATTGGGAGATGCTAACGTAACAGGAGATATTAATATAAATATTACAAATGGAATTGCCGGAGGTATAACTGGTGGAGGATATTGCCTTTATACAGAAGATAAAGTAGATGTTGGAGGAACTATAAATATTAATATAGAGGGGAAAATGGAGTGTAGCCGACTTATAGGGGGGGCGAGTGGAAATTCTGATTCACAAAATGTAAATAAAGTAATGCCAACTGTTCATGATATTAATATATCCATTAATAATGTTGCTAATGGAAAATTATATATTATGTATGGAAGTGGATCCAAATGTAACCAAATAGGTAATACAAATATATCCATTAAGAATTCAAGTTTTAGTAATAATGATATTAGAAATGCAATATATGGAGGAATTGAAGGAATTGGTGAAGCTGGCTGGCTCGAAACTGAAAAACCTAAAAAGGCTGGAGATGTAAGTATTACACTTGATAATGTAACATTTGGTAGTGACAATAAATATGATGTTTATGGTGGTGGATATCTTTCAGGCAATGATGGTAATGTAGCAATTACTATTAAGGATACCAATAATATTAAAAACATATGGGGAGCAGGTTATGCAGCACATAATTCAGATGGTAATATCTCTAAAAATGTAACAATTAATGTTTTGGGTAATACATCTATAGGTAGTTCTATATATGCAGGTGGTCATTCAGCTGAAGGAATCTCTGCTTACGTTAAGGAAAAAGCAAGTATAGATATAAGCGGTACGACTAGTGTATATGGCGTGCAAGGAAGTGGACAAAGTAGTTTAACTGCTGTGGACGTATCTGTAAAGGGCGGTTCAAAAGTCTATATTTCAGGTGATCCAAGCATTGGTCTTAATTCGTCGTTGGGGATTGATCTTTCTACATTTGATGATAATAAGGTGATTGTAAATGGAGAATTAACAGGAAGTACTGCAAAAATCGGATTAAAAAATGCTTCGGCGACTACATCAGGAACGGTCCTTGTAACATTTGGTTCTGAAATTACTGTAAACAAGAGTGTGTTTAGTTACGCTTATGCAATGGGAGTAAATGGTAATAATGTTATTATTGATAAGAGAAACCTTACTTTAAACTCAAGGGTGACGGGTATAAATGGAGTTCCTATTAGCTCAACAACGGGTAGTCTACAACCAACAGATGATTCATTTACAGGAATATCAGTTGGTGATGATATTACATCATGGTTTTCAGATGCGATGGATTTGGGTATTACAGTTAAGGTGACCAATGTATCAGCAAGTTTATTACAATTTAGTTTTACTGGCACTCCTAATAAATCTAAAACGAAAACATTTATAACAATAACGGTACCAAAAGAAAAGCTTTTAAGCGGAATATCAAAACAAGTTACTTCAACAGGTAATGGTTATTGGGAATTTAGAAACCCAGAAAAATATGATGTTACACACACATTAACAAATATAACATCCACAAGTGGTACGGCTGGAATCGAGAAAATAAGCGAAGGAACAGCTTATACAACAACTTTAACACCAGATTCTGGTTATAAGCTTCCAAGACAGATAGAAGTAATGGTTGGTGGAATCAAAAAATATGGATCTATATATAATAAGGCTACGGGTGAAGTGACAATACCAGGTACTTTAACGATAAATGGTGGCAATGTTGAAATTATTGCCAAAGCTGTTGAAGAAGACGCAATTGACTATTATCTAAAGTTTGATACTGATAGTAAAAAGCTTTATGATGAGGATGGAAATGAATATAAGGAACAGTTAGATAAGTGGAGTGTAGATTCAAAGGGTAATCTTGTTTTAAATGGATTTGAATTTACGACAAGTTCTAGCTATGGATTATATCTAACAAGCGATACAAAGATTATTTTAGCAAAAGATAGCGTAAATACAATAAAATGTACAGGAGATAATTATTTCTATTCAGTAATTTATGTTGAAGAGAAGAATTCAGATAATTTTACAATTGAAGGTTCAGGCATTCTTAATTTAGAGTTAGATGGTTCTCCGACATACGCTTATGGATTTTTAAGTGATGTTGATACATATATAAAAGATGTTACACTTAATATAAATAAAGTAGATAGCTCAAGTATTTTAAATGCATTAGGTGCATATATAGCAGGTAATCTTTTTATTACTAATTCAGACGTTTTAATAAAAATTGATGATACAGATACACTAACAGGAATAGATGTATATGAAAATATTAATATTAATGATAGTTTAGTTGAAGTATCAACGAATGTGCAAGGAAAAGGAGTTAATTCATACTCAGGTGATATTATTATCAACTCTAATGCAAAATTGATAATACCAGATAAAGGCATAATAGATAAAGATGGTACTAATACAACTATATTTGATGAAGACGGTAAAATTGCTAGTAATATAAAAATTATTTCTAATACAGCAAAATATTTTGTTTCACAAGAACTTACAAATATAACAGCAGCAAAGGATTCCATAGGCACAAGAAAAGCTATTGCAGGAAGTGATTATACAACAACACTTACAGCAGCAAAGTGTTATAAGTTGCCAAGTTCAATAACAATAAAGATTAACGGAACTGCTCTAAGTACTGGTGATTATACTTATGATAGTTCAACAGGAAAAGTAAAAATTCTTGCGGCAAAGGTTACAGGAGAAGTTATAATTAAAGCATCAGGAGAAGTCATAAAAGATAATAATGATGATAACGGAAACAATAACAATGCCGGAAATGATAACGGAAACAATAACAATGATGGCGATGATAACGGTGGCAACGATAATGGTGGAGATAATAATGGTAATAACAATGGTAGTAACAATGGTAGTAACCATGGTAATAACAACAATGAAGATGACAATAAATCAGAATTAGGTGATGTTAAAAAAGAAATCAATAAAGATGAGAAGGCTCCAGAGATGTCACTAAATAACAAGTTAAAAGAGCTTGAGAACCTTATTTTTACGGAAGAAGAAAAAGCTTTAATTCGTAATGGTGCAAAAGCTAAGATTTATTTAGAAGTAAAAGATATTTCAAGCACAATCAGTGATGCAGATAAGGTTGCTATTCAGGAGGGTATTGCTGACTTTATAATAGGTGAATATATTGATATTTCATTGTTTAAGCGAATTGGTGGTGGTGTAGCTCAAAGAGTAAGTAATCCAAATGGGTTAATCAGTATTACTATTATAATGCCAGAGAGCTTAAGAGTAACTGATGAGTCCAAGACAAGAAACTATAAGATAGCAAGAATGCATGATGGAGAACTTACCATTATTGACGGTGTGTACGATTCTGCAACAGGAGAGTTTACATTTGAAACAGATAAATTTTCAACATATGCAATTATATATGAAGAAGTAGATGTGGTAGATTCAACAGATAACAATGGCTCAATCAAAACAGGAGATAGCTCACATTTATGGCTATGGATGCTATTAGCGGCAGGAGCTATGGGTGTTGAAATAATATCAGCATCAAGAAAAAAAGAAAAAGTTAATTAAGAATTAGCATAGGAAGTTCCATAGAAAAGCTAAAGGTCAATAAGCATGCTTGCATGATGTTATTGACCTTAGTTTTTCTATTTTCTAAAGAATTTATGCTTTTTTTTCTCTGTAGAAGCAGCAGCTTCCTTTTGACCTCTTTGATAGTTTCTCATTACCTCATCAAATCGTTTGAAGCGTTCTTCTTCACGCTCTTCCTTCATTCTAAGAAGGTAGTCCATTTCCTTTATAACTGAATCAGACACTTGGGTAGATACACGTTTTCCAAGTGAATCATTATTTTCTTCTAATGCTTTTGATACGATATCACCTAAAAGTGCTTGAAATTGTTCCATTTTACTGGTAGCACCATTTGTTGAATGTGTTATTGCAGTCATTTCATCGGAATGAAAATTTTCACTTTGAAGTCGCATGCTTGTATTACTAATTGAATCTATAGGCTTTCCGGCCATAAGATCTGGAAGTGATAATTTTATAGCTTTTAATAAAAACCCAGAATCCTTTAGTTCCTTTACCTGTTTAAAAAGATTTATATATGTATCGGTATAATATCTATGACCCATCTCATTTCGAGGAATATCTATATCCAATTCCTCCTCCCAATAACGAAGTACATGTGCTTCTACGTCAACTAACTTGGCTGCATCTGATATCATATATCTCTTTTCGCCCATTTACGTTCCTCCTTGTAAAAAACTTGTTTGTGCAATTAAAAAAATAGCCCTGAAAAATATAATATCAAATGAGTTCGAAAAAACAAGAGGAAAAGCGTTAAAAAATCAAGTATTTTCAATGTTTGTTGTCGAAAAAAGCAAGATAATGTTTGTTAATACATATATGTAAAAATCAATTAATGAATAAAACGACGGTCCAAAGAATAAGCTATGAATAAAGACCTAGGAGTTTGTGTAAATGGATTTCATTATTTTTCTGTCGCAAATAATAATCCCTGTAATGGTTGTGTACATAGTAGGATTTGGCCTTCTAATGAAGGTAAATATATTTGATGAGTTTGTAAAAGGTGCATGGGATGGATTAAAAACTGTCTCTAAGTTAGTACCTACACTAATAGGGCTTCTTGTAGCAGTGGGTGTAATGAGAAGTTCCGGACTATTAACGTTTTTGTGCGAAAAGATAGGTTCATTAGTAAGCTTAATAGGCTTTCCCAGGGAACTGGTTCCCCTTTCTATAATAAAAATGTTTTCTGCATCCGCAGCAAATGGACTATTATTTGATATTTTTAAAGAATATGGAACCGATTCATTTATAGGGTTGGCAGCATCTATTATGATGAGCTGTACAGAAACAGTATTATATTGTATGAGTGTATATTTTGCAGTTACAAAGGTTACAAAAACACGTTGGACACTTGCAGGAGGGCTTATAAGTACAACAGTTGGTGTAGTGGCAAGTGTAATAATTGCCAGTTTAATGTAAATTTGCTATAATTATTTCACGATAAGAAAAGAGCACTAAGTGGTCTAAGCGAGAAAGGAATAATATATAATGAGATACCCTGAATATTTAAAAAAAAATGGGACAATAGGATTTGTAGCACCATCGTTTGGTTGTAATATTAACCCTTACTTGGATGCCTTTAATAATGCAAAAAGTAAATTTGAAGCAATGGGATATGGTTTGGATTTAGGCCCTAATTGTTACTTGGGGGAAGGTGTTGGAATAAGCAATACCCCTAAAAAATGTGGTGATGAGCTAACAAATTATTATTGTAGTGAAAATAATAATGTTTTACTATCTTGTGGTGGTGGAGAATTAATGTGTGAAATTCTTGATTTTGTAGACTTTGATAGGATTAGAGAGGCAAATCCGAAATGGTATATGGGTTATTCTGATAATACGAATTTTACATTTTTACTTACTACATTATGTGATACAGCATCTATTTATGGGCCTTGTGCACCATCATTTGGTATGGAACCATGGCATGATTCATTAAAAGATGCAATTAATTTGATTACAGGTAAATTTTGTGGAAATAATAATGAAATAGTGATAGATAGCTATGATAAATGGGAGTTAGAATCTTTAAAGACTCCAGAAAATCCGTTTGTACCATATAATTTGACACAAAAGACAAGCATAAAAAAATATCTTGGATATGATGAGGTGATGGGTAATCTTAATTTTGAAGGAAGACTTTTAGGTGGCTGTATGGACTGCCTTAAAACACTAATTGGGACAAGGTATGATAATGTTAAGAACTTTTGTGAAATGTATAAGGATACTGGAATTATATGGTTTTTAGAGTCTTGTGAACTTAATTTGATGGACATAAGGCGAACAATGTGGCAGATGGAAAGTGCCGGATGGTTTAAATTTGTAAAAGGCTTTATTATAGGAAGACCACAACGCTATGATGAAGAGATTTTTGGTATCAACCAATATGAAGCAATACTTTCGGTTGCAGGTAAGTACAATGTTCCGATTGCTATGGATGCAGATATTGGACATCTTCCACCCATGATGCCGATAGTAACAGGTAGTTTAGGACATGTAACGACAAATGGAGACAAGCTATCACTAAAAATGAAAATGTAGTACAAAAGACTATTGACATTTTGAAAAAATGGTAATATTATATTATGTAGTAATGAAAACTACATCAGGTAGAAACCAAAACATAAGGAGTTATAACGGAGGTTCAATATGGAAGAAGTAAAAGAAGTTATGGGCGACTTCGTAATGGAGATGAGACAGGAAAAGAAGCATAGAATTCCATTACCAGACTACACATTAGGAGAAGAATTGATAAGTGCAATTTCTCATGGTATAGGAGCGGCACTTGCTATTGCAGGATTAGTACTATGTATAGTAAGGGCAGCAAAAATGGGAAGTGGCATAGCAGTGGTTAGCTCTTCACTATATGGAAGTATGTTGTTTTTGCTTTATATGATGTCAACGATTTATCATTCATTAAAGCCAAATAGAGCAAAAAGAGTATTTAGGGTTTTTGATCATTGTACAATATTCCTTCTTATAGCAGGAACATATATACCTATAGTCTTAGTAGCAATAGGGGGAACGATAGGTTGGATATACTTTGGAGTGATTGTAGTATCAGCAATAGTCGGAATAGTATTCAATGCAATTGATGTTGAGAAGTATCAGAAAATATCACTGTTTTGCTATATTTTCATGGGTTGGGTAATCGTTTTTGGATTTAAGGCATTGACTCAAGCCGTTGCCAAAGAAGGCGTTATCTTACTTATAGCCGGAGGAGTAACCTATACATTAGGTGCTGTTATATATGCAATAGGAGATAATCATAGATATCTTCACTCAATTTGGCATTTTTTTGTACTAGGAGGAAGTATACTCCATTTCTTTACAATTTATAGTTATGTATTAGTCTGAAATATTTTATAGAATCTCGCCGGATGATGACGGCGAGATTTTTTGTCATGCTAGTATTATTAAATTAATTGTGGTACTATAGATAGAAAATAATTAGTAAAAAGGAAAGAAGACAATGAGATTAAGAAATATTAAAGGTTCAAAAGAAACAATTGAAAGCAGTGAATTTGTTATAGATAGGCCGGAAGATTATAAGGGAAAATGGAATGAAGTTTTTGGTAATGAGAATCCTATATATATAGAAGTAGGTATGGGCAAGGGAAGATTTATTACTGACCTCGCAAAAATGAATCCTGATATAAATTATATTGGAATTGAAAAGTATTCAAGTGTGCTTGTAAGAGCGATTGAAAAGAGAAGTAAAATAGATATACCTAATTTGTATTTTATAAGAATGGAAGCAGAGAATATTTGTGATGTATTCGAAAAAGAAGAGATTTCAAGAATATACTTGAATTTTTCAGATCCATGGCCAAAAGACAGACATGCAAAGAGAAGATTAACCTCAAAAGAATTTTTTGCTAAATATGATGTTGTGTTAGTAAAAAATGGAAGAGTTGAGTTTAAAACAGATAATGTAGACTTATTTAATTTTACAATAGAGGAAGTGCCACTAGCAGGATGGAATATTGTGGAATATACATATGACCTGCATAAAAGCCCAATGTGCGAAGGAAATGTAATGACAGAGTACGAAGAAAAGTTCTCCTCTATGGGCAATTCTATAAACAAATTGGTTGCAGAAAGATAGAATGACTTACTTTATTAAAAAAAGAATAAAGAAAATGAATTAATTGTGAAAATAAAATATAAAAACTATGGCTTTACTTTTTTTTTAAAAGTAGTAAGATAGCAATATAACAAAAAGGAGGAAATATCAGTGGAAGAAAATAAGATTGACCAAGTTATTGTAGCTTTGTCCAAAATTGAATCAACGGCTGTAGGAATCCAAGAAGAAAGTGAAAGAGAAAAAAATCAGTATTATAAAATGATTGTTGACAAGATAAAAGACTTTGATGAAAGTCTTTTAGAGGAGCATAGAGTAAAAATGTCAGAGTTGTCGAAGAAGCTTGAAAGTGAAAAGGAAGAAGAACTATCGGCTATGAAGGATGAGACACATGTATTGATTTCGTTTTTAGATAAGGCATATCAGAAAAAACATGAGAAGTGGGCTAAGGATATATTAGAACAACTTATTAAGGAGTAGGTATGGGTAACTTAACGGAGTATAGTGCTCTTACTACTAAAATAAGAGCAATGCGAAAAAATCTCATATCAGAAGATGAATATGCTAAATTAGCAGAGCTTAGCAATGTTACAGAGTTTGCAGAGTTTTTAAAAGGCCATAAGTCATATCAAAAGCTATTAGGTGATAAAGATGCAAGCGAATTACATCGAGAAACCTTAGAACAGGCTATTATGCATTCGGTATATCAGGATTTTACTAAAATGTATAGATTTGCTGACATAGAACAACGCAAGTTTCTGAATTTGTACTTTGTAAGATATGAGCTAAAAGTTATTAAAAGAGCAATAAGAAGGTGCAGTGATGAGTATATGACTAAGAGTCTATACGGAACACTTGAAAAGGCTTTTGATAGTTTTTCAAGTCTTGATATTAAGGCGATTCTTGATGCAGATGATATACTGGGTATTATACAGTCTCTTGAAGGGACGGTTTACTATGATGTTTTACAAAAAGTTTCAGAGTATCCAAATTCAAAAAATGCGGATTACGAAATAGCATTAGATTTATATTATTTTAAAAATATTTGGAAGAAACGAAAAAGGTATTTTAAGGGGAATGAATTAAAGACTCTAACGGATTGTATTGGTTCAGAGATAGATATGTTAAATATACTATGGATATATAGAGCCAAGAAGTTTTTTAAAATGACATCTAGTGAAATTGCTGCGATGTTAATACCAATTAATTATAGAATTAAAAAAGAAAAAATGCAGCAACTCATCGAAGCGGCAGATGTGAATGAATTAATTGGTATTGTGGAGGGAACGTATTATTCAGTGCTATTTGCAGACGAAGGAAACAATAGGTTTAGTGTAGAGAAGATATATCGAAGTCTGGTACAAAGAATATATAGGAAGTATTATAAATTGGAACCTTATTCTCTTGCAGTCATGAATTCATATTTACGAGATAGGGGCGTAGAGATGGATAAATTGACAACTATTATTGAATGTATACGATATGGATACCCGCCTGAAGCAATAATAAAACAGATGTTATAGGAGGTAATAAAATTGATAGCAAAAATGTATTTTGTAACTATTACCGGTCCACGTAACGATATAGATAGAATTGTAGACAAATATTTGTCGAAATATGAGATACAGCTAGAATATGCGCCATCAGAGTTGAAAACAGTGAACACTCTTTATCCGTATGTTGAGCAGAACCCGTATAGAGAACAAATAAGTCACATTGATGAACTTGCAGACATTATAGGAAGACCAGATAATGTAATTTCGGATATGGATATTTTAGATGCAGTGCAAGTAATTTCGGATTTATATGGATATGTGCAAGCGGGAAATGAAATGGTAAATAGTTTAAAAAAAGAAGAAGAAAGACTTAAATTTAAGTTAGATAAAGTACTTCCATTTAAAAGTTTGAATTATAATATTGGAGATATTCTTAATTTTAAATCAATTAGGTTTAGGTTTGGAAGAATTCCACATGAATATTATAGGAAGTTTATTGCTTACGTAGATGAAGACCTAGAGTCAATTTTTATTAAGGCAACGGAAGATGAACACTATGTATGGGGTGTTTACTTTGTATCTATTATAGATGAAGATGGAGTAGATGCGGCATATTCATCCTTGCATTTTGAAAGAACATTTATTCCAGAAGATATAAATGGAACACCGCACGAAGAGGTTGAACGACTTTCCGGTCCTATTAAGGAATTCCAAGAAAGTGCTGAACATGAAAAACAAAAACTAAAAGAAAAGCTTATTGAAAACAAAGATAGATTTTTTGAGGCATATATTGCAATAAAAGACTACATTGCAAATTTCGAGATTAGAAAATATGCTGCATGTACCAGAGATGAAGGCGTTGCATATTACATTCTGTGTGGTTGGATGACAGAAGATGATGCAAAAGTCTTTAGTGAAGAAATGGCAAATAATGAACCAGATACTATATGCATAGTGGATGAAGAATATAATATCACGGATAGTAGTCCACCTACAAAGCTTAAGAATCCAAGGTTTTTCAAGCCATTTGAGATGTTCATTAGAATGTACGGAACTCCGGCATATAATGAGATTGATCCAACGATATTTGTTGCACTTACTTACACCTTTATATTTGGAGTAATGTTTGGGGATGTTGGTCAAGGGCTGTTTCTTATGATAGGTGGTTTTGCTCTTTACAAAATAAAGAAAATGGATCTGGCAGCTATCATTTCATGTGCAGGATTCTTCTCAACAATATTCGGATTTATGTTTGGCAGTGTCTTTGGATATGAGGATATTATTAAACCGATATGGCTGAGTCCGTCACACAAGATGACAGAATTACCAATGCTTGGAAGTTTAAACACAGTATTTGTTATTGCTGTTGCATTCGGTATGGTTGTTATCTTGATTGCACAGGTTATGCATATAATAAATGCACTGAAGGCTAAAGACACAGAAAATAAATGGTTTGATGCAAACGGTTTGGCGGGGCTTGTATTCTATGGCTCGGTAGTAGGCGTATTAGTATTGTTTATGCTTGGCAAACCATTACCAGCGGGAATTTTACTTATAGCAATGTTTGGAATTCCTCTTATTTTAATAGCATTAAAAGAACCTTTGACACATTTGGTAAAGAAAAAGGCAGCAAAGATTGAAGGCGGTATAGGAATGTTTGCTGTTCAGACATTTTTTGAAATGTTTGAGGTGCTTTTAAGTTATTTTTCAAATACAGTTTCATTCGTTAGAATCGGTGCTTTTGCAGTTAGCCATGCAGCCATGATGCAGGTTGTTATGATGTTGGCAGGAGCAGAAAACGGAGGAGCAGGAAATATATTAGTTGTAGTTTTTGGAAATATTTTCGTTGTTGCACTTGAAGGTCTTATCGTAGGAATACAGGTGCTTCGTCTTGAATATTATGAAATATTTAGCAGATTCTACAAGGGAACAGGAAGAGAATTTAAGCCTTTTTAGAATAAAATTAAAAATATTAAAGAAAAAATAAAGAAAACTGTCAAGTACAGTAAATGGAGGAAAAGTCATGTTAGCAGTAAAAATTACATTAGTTATAGCACTTATTCTTAGTTTTGTAGTACCATTTGGGGCTTATGCAATTGGAGAAAAATCAAGAGGCAGATATAAAAGAGCATTAGCAGTAAATGTCGGAACGTTTTTTACAGTACTTTTATTTGGTATTATTTTTGGTTTTGCAACTACAGCAAACGCTGCAGAGGCAACATCTACAGCAAGTGGTTTGTCAACAGGACTTGGCTATTTAGCAGCGGCATTGTCAACAGGTCTTTCAGGTATCGGTGGTGGTATCGCAGTAGCAAGTGCAGCAAGTGCGGCTCTTGGAGCAATTAGTGAAGATTCAAGCATGTTTGGTAAGTCAATCGTATTTTTAGGACTTGCAGAAGGTATTGCATTATATGGTCTTATCATAGCTTTCATGATACTTGGAAAACTATAAGAAGCCATTGTAAGTCTTCTTTTGAAGTTAGAATTTCTATAGGAGGTTTAATGAATGAAGACGTTTTTAATTAGTGATAATGTGGATACTGTTACAGGAATGAGAATTTCAGGAATTGAAGGTCTTGTGGTTCATGAGAAAGAGGAACTACTGACAGCTTTGGATACTGTATCAAAAGATAAGGAAATAGGACTATTGTTTATTACAGAACTACTAAGTTCTATTTTTCCGGAAATCATAACAGATATTAAGACGAACTGGAAAAGACCATTAATATTAGAAATACCTGATAGGCATGGAAGTGGCAGAAGGGCAGATTTTATTACTTCATATATAAACGAAGCAATTGGAGTTAAGCTGTAAGGAAGAAATGTCAAACAAATTGGAAAGAAGGTGGAGCTATTGACTACAGAGGAAAAGATAATGCATTTTACTGCGGTTACAATAGAGAACATGCAATGTCAATGTGACGAGTCATTAGAACAGTATAAAGACAAAATGGATGAGTATTTTGAAGAACATAAGAAAGAGGCACTCAAACATTCAAAGCTCGAAGAGCAAATAGAAATAGATGGAATAAATAGAAAAGCAAGTAAAGAGTTTACAACGGAACAGCTTCATATAAGACGTAAGTATAATAATAAGCAAGAAGAGTTGCAAGATAAGCTTTTTGTAGAAGTTAAAGAGTTACTTAAGGAATATTCTAAGACAGAAGGCTACAAGAACTTATTGATTAAGCAAATAAAAGAAGCGATAAGAGTGGCAAGAGGTGAAGAAATAACGATATTCATTGATGCTATGGACATTGATTTAAAAGAAGATTTGGAAAAAGAGACAGGTGTAAAGCTTGTTAGCGATGGTCGTACTTTTTTCGGTGGAATAGTTGCTGAAATACCATCAAAAAATATTCTAATAGATAATTCGTTTGAATCAAAACTAGATATTGCTAAAGAAAACTATACAATAACTTTCTAATAACAATTATTAATGAAAGGATATAATAGATATGAAGACTGGAATTATATTTGGAATAAATGGACCAATCGTATTTATAAGTGGAAAAACTGATTTTCTTATGGGTGAAATGGTATATGTAGGTGAAGAGAAATTAGTCGGAGAAATTATATCATTAACCAGTGACTTGACAACAATCCAAGTGTATGAAGAAACCAGCGGACTAAAACCAGGTGATAAGGTGTATGGAACAGACAGTGCTATTTTTGTTACGCTTGCACCAGGAATATTGAATAATATATTTGACGGAATAGAGAGACCATTAAGTGCAATAGCAGAAGACTCAGGAATATATATTTCCAGAGGAATCAGCGTGGATTCTCTGGATACAGAAAAAAAATGGGATGTTCATGTAACGATAGAAAAAGGTCAGGTAGTATTTCCGGGAACTGTTATAGCAGAGGTTCCGGAAACTAATGCTATTGTACATAAATCCATGATACCGCCAAATCTTGAAGGTGAAGTAATAAGCGTTGTTTCGGATGGACAGTACACTATAAAAGATACAATCGCAGTAATTCAATTAGATGATGGAACAAAAAAGGAACTTACATTAACACAAAAGTGGCCAATCAGAGTACCAAGACCAACATTGAAGAGATTTTCTTCATCAAAGCCATTGGTTACAGGACAAAGAATATTAGATACATTATTCCCTATAGCAAAAGGTGGAACGGCAGCAGTTCCGGGAGGATTTGGAACCGGAAAGACAATGACTCAACATCAAATTGCTAAGTGGTCTGACGCAGATATAATTGTTTATATTGGTTGTGGAGAGCGTGGAAATGAGATGACACAGGTATTGGAAGACTTTTCTGAACTTGTGGACCCAAAGACAGGTAATCCATTGATGGATAGAACTGTTCTTATTGCAAATACATCAAATATGCCGGTTGCAGCTAGAGAGGCTAGTATTTATACGGGAATTACTCTTGCAGAATACTATAGGGACATGGGCTATCATGTAGCTATTATGGCCGATTCAACCTCCAGATGGGCAGAGGCACTTAGAGAACTTTCTGGTCGTCTTGAAGAAATGCCAGCGGAGGAAGGATTTCCTGCTTACCTCGCAAGTAAACTTTCTGCTTTTTATGAAAGAGCAGGATATTTTGGTAATTTAAATAGTACAGAAGGTTCCATATCAATAATAGGTGCAGTATCTCCACAGGGTGGTGACTTCTCAGAACCTGTAACACAAAATACAAAACGTTTTGTAAGATGCTTCTGGGGACTTGATAAGTCGCTTGCATATGCCAGACATTTTCCGGCAATTCATTGGTTAACAAGTTATTCTGAGTATCTTTCAGATTTAGCACCATGGTATACAGAAAATGTAGGTCCGGATTTTGTAAGATGCAGAAATCAAATATTAGCATTACTAAATCAAGAAAGTAGCTTAATTGAAATCGTAAAACTTATCGGAAGTGATGTACTTCCTGATGATCAAAAACTTACACTTGAAGTAGCAAGAGTTATAAGACTTGGATTTCTACAACAAAATGCATTTCACAAGGAAGATACTTGTGTGCCGTTGCAAAAGCAGTTAAAGATGATGCAGACGATACTTTATCTTAATGAGAAATGTAAGTCATTGGTTGCACAAGGAATGCCAATGTCAATTCTTAAAAAGGACAATGTATTTGAAAGGGTAATAGCTATAAAATATGATGTTCCTAATGACAAGTTAGAAATCTTTGATGAATATAAAAAAGAGATAGATGGTTTTTATGATAAAGTATTAGCAGAAAACAAGTAATTTCTAAACATAAAGGCATCAAATGCGTGAAAGAGGTGTAGATATGTCTATAGCATATTTAGGTTTAAGTCAGATTAACGGACCATTAGTTGCACTCGAAGGTGTTCAGGATGCGAGCTTTGATGAAATTGTAGAGCTTACAGTAGAAGGGATTAATGGTAAGGAAAAGAAGATAGGAAGAATAATAGAAGTATATCAGGATAAGGCAATTATTCAGGTGTTTGAGGGTACAGAGAATATGTCTCTTAATAACACTCACACAAGGTTAACAGGTCATCCTTTAGAATTAGCATTGTCAGAAGAAATGTTAGGAAGAACATTTAACGGTGTTGGTCAACCGATAGATAAGATGGGCCCGGTTATGTCGGATATAAAAAGAGACATAAATGGTAAACCTTTAAATCCAGTTTCAAGAGAGTATCCAAGAAATTATATCAGAACAGGAATATCAGCTATTGACGGGTTGACAACTCTTATTAGAGGTCAGAAATTACCTATTTTTTCAGGAAATGGTCTCCCTCATAATCAGCTGGCTGCACAAATTGTTAAGCAGGCGTCTTTAAGTGAGGATAGTAAAGAGGAATTAATAGTTGTTTTTGCGGCAATGGGTGTAAAGCACGATGTAGCAGAATTTTTCAAAAAAACATTTGTTGAGAGCCGAGTTTTAGACCATGTTGTAATGTTTTTGAATTTAGCAAATGACCCGGTGGTAGAAAGACTTATTACTCCAAAGGTAGCATTGACAACAGCGGAATATCTTGCATTTGATTGTGGAAAACAGGTTTTGGTTATACTTACAGATATGACTTCATATGCGGAAGCATTAAGAGAGGTATCTTCTTCAAAGGGCGAGATACCATCAAGAAAAGGATATCCGGGATATTTGTATTCAGAGTTTGCGACAATATATGAAAGAGCTGGAATCGTAAAGGGTTCAAAGGGTTCTGTAACTCAGATTCCTATTTTATCAATGCCTAATGATGATATTACTCATCCGATTCCTGACCTTACAGGATATATTACAGAAGGACAGATAGTTCTTGATAGAGCTATTCACGGTCAGGCGATTTATCCGCCTATAAATGTTTTGCCATCACTTTCAAGACTTATGAAGGATGGAATTGGTGAAGGATATACAAGGGAAGATCATCAAGATGTAGCAAATCAGCTGTTTTCTTCTTATGCAAAGGTGGGAGAGGCAAGAGCATTGGCATCTGTTATCGGAGAAGATGAATTGTCACCTACAGATAAAAAGTATCTTCAGTTTGGTAAGGCTTTTGAGGAAGATTTCGTTGGTCAAGCAGAGTATGAGAATAGAAATATAGAAACAACGCTTAATTTAGGATGGAAACTTTTGCATATATTACCAAAAGAAGAATTGGACAGAATTGATACGGTAATTATTGAGAAGTACTACGACAGTGTTAATATAGACGATTAAGAGAGGCGATTAGTATGGATCCTAATTCATTTCCGACAAAAGGAAACCTGATGCTGGCTAAAAATTCTTTGGCATTGGCAAGGCAGGGATACGAACTGATGGATAAGAAGAGAAATATTCTTATCCGTGAATTAATGGAGCTCATTGATAAAGCTGATCAAATACAGCATGATATTATGGTTATGTACAAGACAGCATATCAATCTCTTCAAAGGGCGAATATTGAACTAGGTATTAGTAATGTAATGGATTTTGCAAGTTCTGTACCGATTGAAGAGAGTGTTCAGATAAAGACAAGAAGTATAATGGGTGTTGAAATACCTCATATTAGATTAGAGAGTAATTCTGTAAGACCAACATATTCTATGTATGGTTCATCAGAGGCATTAGATGCTGCAAGAGTATCTTTTGAACAGGTTAAGATATTGTCTGTTAGGCTTGCAGAAATAGAAAATTCGGCATATAGGCTTGCATATAATGTAAAAAAAACACAAAAAAGAGCAAATGCCTTGCAAAATATTACCATTCCATATTATACTGAACTTAGCAAATCAATTGCAGAAGCATTAGAAGAAAAGGAAAGAGAAGAATTTACAAGACTTAAAGTAGTAAAATCTTATAAAGAAAAGAAATAAGGGTAAAGTAATACATGGTAATAATGGATATAAAACCAAAAAAGAAAACTTCATATTCACTATTTTTATTAGCATTACTAGTTTTAGTATGTTCAGTTTTTGTACGCAATGATGAATGGCTAATATATGCGGCAGAATCTGTTAAAACGACTGAACCAAGTGGTACAACTGTATATGCAGAAGGTATTGATTGGCCAATAGAGCCTGAAATAAGCGGAAAATCTTCGATACTTATAGAGGTTGAGTCAGGCGGAGTTATATATAGTAGTGAACCAGATAAGGAATTATATCCAGCCAGTATAACAAAGATTATGACAGGACTCTTGGCGGTTGAAAACTTAAATCTTACAGATAATATTACTTTTACGCAAGAGATGTTGGAATCAATACCATATGATGCAGCTATTCTAGGTGTATCGGCAGGTGAAACTATGACAGTCGAGGATTGTTTATATGCTTTGATGTTGAGGAGCTGTAATGATATAGCGATAGCATTGGCATACGAGATATCAGGTGATGAGGTTGAGTTTGGTAAGCTAATGACCCAGAGGGCAATAGAGATAGGTGCAGTGAATACTAATTTTGTGAATTCTACAGGATTGCATGATGATAATCATTATACTACAGCAAGAGATATGGCACTTATAGCGGTCGAGGCAATAAAAAACCCTACGTTTGCAAAGATATGGGGAACGCAGTCATTTTCACTTGACTCTTACGATGATGATTATGTAATATGGCATAGGCATGATATGCTTATAAAGGGAAGAGGAAATTACTATGCACCAGCGGTTGGTGGAAAAACAGGATATACAGATGAGGCAGGAAGAACACTGGTAACATGTGCTGAATCAAATGGAATGAAGTTAGTATCTGTAATTCTTTTTTCAACAAACGAAGAGGTCTTTAATGATACAAAAACACTTATGAACTATGGATTTGATAATTTTAAAAAAGTTACAGCAAATGCAAACGATTCAAGATTTATGGGAAGTGTAAATCAGGGATTTTCTATAGTGAATCATCTTCTCAATAATGAAAGCAGTATATTTGGTTTAGGAAATGAAACAGTGGTTATTCCAATAAATGAATCATTGTCAGATATTGGTTACATGATTAAGATGGAAGAAAGTAATCAAGAAGGAATTATTGCTAGCATAAAATATATACATGGAGAAAATGTTTTGGGTGAAACAAAGCTTTTATCTATAGGGAAAAGTAATAATGCATTGGCAAGTATTGTTAAGCCTGAAAATGTAGAAACGAAATCAGAAACACAGCTTAAAGAAGCATTTGTTATAGAGATTAAGTATATTATTATTGGTATTGCCATAGTATTAATAGTTGCTTTGTATATAGTTTATTTGAAAGCGACAAAAGGTAAAAGGAAAAGAAAAAAAGAAAGAAAAGTTAAATTTTCAAATAAAATAAGCAAGTGGAGAGCTTAATCCGCTTGCTTATGTCTTTTTTTCTTACGTCTTTCACGAATGTCATGCTGACGTTTATAAATTTGTTCAGCTCCCGCATCATCTGTTATTTTTATGGTTTTAATTGCAAAATACTTGCCATCATCGGTCTTTTTCATCCGTATTTTTCCTTTGACATATCCATGTGTATAGCATCTTGCAAGGCAATAGTATATTTTTGAATTACTAGAGAACCAATATATTTTTTTGCGTAATCTTTTACCACATTTATAGCAGACCATAGAGGTTACGGTTTTATCATTCATCGCATCAGTTTTGTTATCAAAGGCAACAGAGATATATTTTAGATAGGTATCAAAAAGTGCCACAATCTCATTTGAACGGGTGGTTGGTACTTGATAGGTGTCAATTGAATAGTAGTCAGCTATCACATTGCTTGGTAATATTTGAATAATCTTTGTGGTATAGTAAGCGTCTACAAGGGCACGGTGAAAATCATGCTTGCTGTCAATCTGTAGGTATTCAATTGCCGATTTTAACGTACATCTTGTTTTTCCGTCATCATACACAATGCTAAATATTTTTTGTATATCATAATAGAAAACAGGAGGAGGAAGTAAAGGAATATTGTGATAATGCATATTCCTTTGGAGTTCTGTTAAGTCCATAGCTCCCCAAGTACAGAAAACACAATTAGTTCCACACCATCTTAGGAAATCAGTCATAACTTCTTTAAAAGTACGACAGTTTGCTAAGTCTTCTGTGGAAAAACTGGTTATTTCTTGTGTAATGTAATGTATCGTAGGATAAATATGAGGTTGTATCGATTCACAAAAAGTATCTACGACTTTCCTTTCGGAGTTTAGTTTAACAGCCCCAATCTCAATTATCTCAAAAGGTATATTGGGCAAACTATTTTCATCTGGAGCTTGATTCCATTCTAAGTCTAAAACTATATATTCCATAATAATCCAATCTTTTTATTCTTGCAAAGTTCGACGTTAGTCGAATCTTTTTTTATAAATTAGCAAATAATGCGGCTATCTCTTCAGCGGAAAGCTGTTTGTTAGGATCTGAATCAGTTAAATCAAAAGGTGATGCAATATCTTCTTCTGTTGTTGTATCCATTTCAAGTGCAGCATTCTCAGCTTCAATATCTTCATTTGCTTTCTCAAGTGCAGCTTCAGCGTCAGCAATATCAGTACTAATGTCTTCTTCTATATCAGTAACTTCAACGTCACTGCTAAAGTCTTCTGAAGATTCCTCGGTGATAATCTCCTGAGGTATTTCCAAAACATCAGGTATTTCAAGTGTGTCAGATTCTTCCAAAACATCAGGTATTTCAATTTCTTCGTCGGTCTTCGTATCTTCAAATGAAAAGAGATCATCTAAAATCGGTTCAACTGTTTCTGGTACATCGTTAACCACAGATACTTCAGGAATAATCGGTGCTACAGGAACAATAGGTGTTACAGGAGCAGCAGGTGTTACAGGAGCAGTAGGTGTTACAGAAACAGTAGGCATAACTGGAATTTGAATGTTTGTAGCATGTCCATTTAAAACTTCACGAACATTCTGAACAAGGTCAGCATTTGCTTTAACAAGTTGATTTACAGTCACAGCATTTTGAACTTCTTTTGCAAGACGAGCATTTGATTCTGTAAGCTCAGCAATAAGTCCGGTCATGTCAGTAGGCTTTGTAGAATCTTGAGCAATCAATGGAGCCTCTATAATCTTATTCATCATCATGTCGATAGCTTGAATAGTTCCGGTTTGAATTTTATCAGCTTCAGCAGCATTCTTTTTTGTAGCAAGATAAATAGCTTTTTGGGCTTTTATCATAAGCTCATTTTGTTCCCTGCGAAGTTCTTCTGCTTCTCTTACCGCTTTATAAATACCATCGAATGCTAGGTAACCCATAATTACAACAATAAGTCCAATACCTAAAATCATAAAATAGTCATAAGTAAAATTAGTTATCCAATATAATTCAAAAAATGAAGCAACAATAAATCCCAAAAGATAAAAAATAATAGGCGAATTTTTGCTTTTCTTATGTTCGTCCATGACATACCTCCGTGTCTTGAAAATTAAGTCTTTGCTACAGTATAACACAAAAAGATACTATTGACAAATAATAAAGTAATTAATAGAATAGGTATATTATCTTAGAAAAAATTAGGGAGGTGATACAAGTGCATAGTTATTTACGAGCAATAGGATTTAGTGAATATAATACAAAAGAGAAAGTTATGGAGCTATTTAGTTTGGCTGTTCAAAATCCGGATAAACAAACTGCATTGGTATCAAATGCCCCAGAGACATATGTTGAACTTTCTAAAGAGTTTTGTAATGATATGGGGATAATATGGCATGGTACAATATTAGATGGTGAACCTGATTTTGACTACTATTTTCCATATTATGAAGGTACACATACCTTTTTACGAAAGGGATTTAATGTAGAAAAAAGATTATCAAGAAATGCATTTTCAGGTCTTATTGAAGATTTAAGGGCTGGTGTGTCAGTTATATTCTATTTGATAAATGCGTTAGATTATATGGAATGGGATGAAAATAAGCAGATTAATTATACGAAGACACCGCTTGCACTTTCGGCATTATCTATAGAGGGCACGATATTATTACCGGTGAATATGAGTGAAAGTGAAATGCAAAAGAGAAAAAAAGAATCGAGTCACAGAACTAAGTTGATGACAGCAGCAAGAAATGGTGATGAAGATGCAATAGAAAGTCTAACTTTTGAGGATATGGATATTTATACAAAGATATCTAAAAGGATAATGAGCGAAGACGTGTTTTCGATAGTAACTTGCTCTTTTATGCCATATGGATTAGAGTGCGATAAATATACTATTGTGGCAGAGATATTAGAAGTAAAAAAGACTAAGAATATGGTTACCGATGAAAATGTATGGATGCTCTTGCTGGATTATAATGGGATTTTAGTAGATTTAGCCATAAATGCGTTAGATTTGTTAGGCGAACCTGAGGTTGGAAGACGTTTTAAGGGAAGTATTTGGTTGCAGGGCACATTGAGAAGATAATAGAATATTGAAAATGTAAACAACCTTCCCAACTGTCAAGCGTAAGAAGGTTGTTTTGCTATACTTAATTAGATTAAATAAATTACTTGACAAATCATTCTACAAGTTGTAGTATAAAAGTGTACTACAACTTGTAGAATAGAAAAGAGGGCATAGTATGACTGATATACAAATGGGAGCGATAGAATCTCGGTTTGCAGATATTATTTGGTTAAATGAACCAATTTCTTCTGCAGAACTTGCAAAACAAAGTGAAGCGGAATTGAAGTGGAAGAAAACGACTTCATATACTGTTTTAAAGCGACTTTGCGAAAAGGGTATTTTTCAAAACAATAAGGGAACAGTATCTTCTATTATTTCTCGTGATGAATTTTATTCCATGCAGAGTGAAAAATTTGTTGAGGAAGCCTTTAATGGATCTTTACCTGCTTTTCTTAATGCTTTTACATCAAGGAAGCATCTAACACAGGAGGAAATTGAGCACCTACGCCGTATGGTTACAGAATTTGAGGAGGGTTAATTATGGAGGCGATATTCCTTAAAATTGTAAATATGAGTATAACTTCGGGTTATTTGGCTCTGATAATTATTGCATTGAGGCTTTTGCTAAAAAAAGCACCAAAGTCTTTACGCTGCATGATGTGGGCTTTCGTGGGTATTCGTTTGATTTGTCCAATTTCTATTGAGAGTATATTGAGCCTTATTCCTAGTGCGGAAACAATACCACGGGATATTTTGGTATCAGAGACACCAACAATTAATAGTGGGATTTCTTTTGTTAATCAGATAGTGAACCCAGCCATTTCACAAACAGTCTCTCAAAATAGCGTAAGTTTAATTCAAAATATTACAAATGTTGCTTCTGTAATATGGATTATCGGCATGTCTTTTATGCTTGCGTATATGCTTATAAGCTACCTATGTATTCATAAAAAAGTACTCACAGCAGTAGAAATAGAGAAGAATGTATGGATATGTGATTATGTTACAACCCCCTTTATTCTGGGAATATTTCGTCCAAAGGTATGCTTGCCATCATCAATAGATGAAAGAGATGTGCCATATGTGATTTCTCATGAAAAAGCTCATTTGAAGCGACATGACCATATCTGGAAACCGATTGGTTTTCTATTACTTGCAATATATTGGTTTAATCCAGTTTTGTGGATTGCGTATATTCTACTTTGCAGAGATATTGAACTTGCCTGTGATGAAAAAGTAATTAAGGAACTTGGGATAGCAATAAAAAAGCCATATTCTGACGCTCTTATTAATTGTAGCACACATGTAAAAATTATTACCGCATGCCCCCTTGCATTTGGTGAGGTAGGTGTAAAAGAAAGGGTGAAAAACGTGTTGAATTATAAAAAACCTAAGTTTTGGATTGTTATTAGTGGAGTTCTAGCTTGTATGGTTATAACAGTATGCTTATTAACAAACCCTGTTGACTCAAGCAAAAAAAGTAAAAGTAGTACAGGTACAAGTGATGAAACTGAATTTAAAGAGGCATATAATAATATACAAAATGAAATAAAAAATGAGTATACAATTGATAATAGCGAATTAGAACATCTAGAGGAAATGGAAAAAGTAATAGAAACTATGGACGTTTTGAGTAAAATGCATAATGATTATATCATATACACTGAAAAAATATATACTTATACAAACTCACCAGATCCACTAGATCCTAGATTGGTACTATGTGAGTCTAATAAAACATTTCAATTTATTTGGTCAGGATTTAGCAGTTATATAGCAGTGGGAGAGTATGATTTATCAAATGGGATACTTACATGTATTACAAGTGATGGTGAATATAAATATACTTTTGTGTATGATGAGAGAAATAATTCATTCGTGTTTTCTGCATCAGACTCATCAAAAATACCACAATACAAGTATAGTTCTTGGAGTGAAGAAACCATAACCCCAGTTCCTGATGGAGCCACGTTTGTTATTGGAAATTAAGATTTAAATTAGGTGAGTCTAAAATATATTAGATAATAGGTGTGCAGATTGCACACCTATTATGCGTTTATAAATGGTATAATGTAGATAAAAGTAACAAGGAGGTATAAAGTATGAGATTTTGTACAAAATGTGGAGCTCAATGTAATGATGATGTGAGCTTTTGTGGGCAATGTGGAGCCACACTAAATGCAACTCAAACAAATCCAGCAGGACAAATGCCAAATTATCCGCAACAAGGCTATCCACAGCCAAACTATCAGCAGCAACAAATGTATAACAGTTTAAATGGCAATAATTACACAAGAATGGGTGGATGGCTACTCTTTTTTGTAATTATTAACATTATTTCGTTGGTGACCGCAAGTATTAATATAATACGAGATTTTGTAGTCATAACGGAGGAGCTTGAGTATGCCTCAAGAGAGTATACAAAAGTGATTAACTTAATAATTATAGGTGATATAATTGCGATTGCTTCTCTTACAATGATTTTGTTATATATTATTCAAATCTTTAGTCGTAAACGCTTATTTTTACGCTTTGAACAGTTAGCTCGAATTTTATCAGTTACTTCAGTAGTGTTCACTAGTATTTTACCTTGTATTATAGTTGATGTGAGGTATTTTGAAAGTTTATTCAGTCAGGCTATATCTGGTATTATTGGCACATGCTTAGGACTCTTTTTGATGACATTATATTATTGCAAATCTATTAGAGTACGTACATATATGGGTAGCACAGAATATATCGACAAGGCATTTTTTAAGTTTAAGGAACCACCTGTAAACTATAATTCACAACAACAGTTCCAAAGTAATCAGTACAATCCAAATTCTAGGCTTTAACAATGTAGTATAGATTTAGCCATCCATTTAGCTAGTCCATCATCGTCGTTGCTTTCGCAAATATAGTTTGCAAGTGCTTTGACTTCGTCCAAAGCATTTGCAACAGCAACGCCGATACCACAGTTTTTAATCATTTCCATATCATTATAGTCATCGCCAAAAGCTATGACTTCATCAGAAGTAATCCCATAATATTTAATCAAAGTCTTAACACCACTCCATTTATTAGCAGAAGTAAGAGCATATCTATACCAATTTTCTCCTGAAAAGGGGATAACTTCAATTTCGGGAATATCTAAAACTATATCTTTTGCAAATTTATCATCATCAGTAGAAATAGTGATTTTATAAGCATCACAGCCCATACCAGTACTAAAATCCTTATAGTATGCGGGCATATACTCAATCCAGCCAGGGTCTTGTTCATCAACATGTTTGTTCAAGTAATATCCTGAATCGGTTTCGGCAGTAATGCATAAGATATTTGAATTGTTGGTACATTTAAAAAGTAACTTATCACATAATTCTTTAGACATGGCGGCTCTATAGATAATTTCATCCCCAGCTTTAGCCAATGCCCCTCCATTAGAAATAATCGCATCAGGCTTAAAACGTTCTATAATAAACCGGCAAGAATGTTCAGAACGTGCAGTTGCAAAGGCGATTTTGATGCCTTTTGCGCGACATTTATTTAAAAATTTTACTGTATAATCTGAGATAGTCTTATCACTATGTAATAATGTTTTGTCTAAATCAGTAACGATAATCTTTATATTTTCCATGCGACATCCTCCTGTTTATTAAACTAAAATTTTTATGATTATAGTATATAAGAATAAAAAACGCAAGTTATTTTTAAGTCACTTGACTTAGTTGTTTAACTTTGATAAAATATCAACGTTAAAGTAAGATGTCGCTATAGCTCAGCTGGATAGCGCGACCGCCTCCTAAGCGGTAGGCCGGAGGTTCAAATCCTCTTAGCGACGCTACAAAAAACGCCGAATTTCCTGTAATTAAAGGACTTTTGGCGTTTTTTATATTTCAATATAAGTGTTATTGTTCTAGTTCAAGCTTAATATTTTGTAGGATAAACTTAGTTGAATCGCTAATTGAATATCCAATGGTTATATGTTATAATCTCAATAAAAAGTACACGTTGGGCGAATTTCTAAAAGAGTTAAGGAAAGGAAAGCATTTTACATGAATAATCTTCGTTTATTACTAAAACCATATCGTCGTAAATTACGTATTGAGGCGTTATGGAAATCTACTATCCTTGGTTTAGCCATGGGTATCATTGCTGCTGCGGTGTTTCTTGCTCTGGCAAAAATAATTAACCATACAAAAGAATATCAGCTTGCGTTGATTATCGGGGGAGCAGTAGCAGTTCTGACAGCAATATTATATTATGTTATCTGGTGTAGACCTCTCTGGCGGTATACGACAGCTTGTGTTGACGCTTTGGGCTTAGAGGAGCGTGTTACAACAATGTTTACAAATGAAGGAAACGATTCTGTTATTTCTAAATTGCAAAAGGAAGATACACTGAAAGAGTTAAATAAAATCAACCCAAGTCAATTAAAAATCAAATTTTTTCACCGTCAAATGTGGGCAATCCTTTTATCAATTATATTATTTGGGATCGCAGCTTTATTGCCTGTTGTAAAAGTGAATGCTTCCGACACATCTGAATTAACTGAGGCACAAAATGAAATCATTGATCAATTGGTTACAGATTTAAAAGAAAAGGTAGAAGGACTTGAAGTTGAAAAAGATATCAGCAATCAGTTAAATAATGTTATTAACGATTTAAAAGACGATTTACCAAATCACGATACTTATATTGAAAAAATAGCAAGAATATCAAAGGCATATGACAGTATTAATTCAATTTTGAAAAGTCAGCTTACCAAGAGTATTATTGGTGCGGCGTTGGCTAGATATGAAATAACGAAAGCTTTAGGGCGTGCCATTATAAACGGAGATACAAAAGCAGTTGAAACGGCATGTGAAGATTTAAAGAATGAATTTGACAAGCTCACAGACGACACATATACGGAACATCTTAAAAATCTTTTAGAAAGCCTGAATGGTGCCATTGAACTTATTCAGAATGCTGGTGTAGAAGAAACAGATGAATTATATAAAGCAATAGGAATCTTCGCTGAAGATATCAGTGATTCGTTGGACAGCCTAAATCAAGGAGAAGACGTTAAGGAGCAGGTAGATGAAGCTATTGATAAGGCAATGAATTCTATAAATTCAGCACTTGAGAAGCAAAAGGCTATTGAAGATGCAATCAAAGAAATTAAAGAACTTATTGATAAAGCCAAAGAAGAATTAGCGGCATTGGAAAAGGGAGAAGAAAGAGAAACAACTGAAACACAGGGGAATGAAGAAGGTGAGGAAAATGAATCTGAACAGGGAGGAACTCAACAGCCGGGAGGAGACCAACCGTCTGATGAAGGAGAACCAAAGATACCGGCGAGTGAAGGTGAAGAGGGACAAGAAGGGATACCACAGGGGCAAGGAGCAGAGAACTTTGACGGTGATATACCCGGAGGTAAGAGTTCCAGTGGTAATCAGGGTAAGGGGGGACAAGAAAAAGTATTGGTTTATGACCCGGAAGACGGTATCGTGCCATATGAAAATGTATATGACGAATACTATGCAAATGAATTGGCAAGGATGAATCAAAATAATACAGATAGCGACGAAGAGGATGTTGTTAAAGACTATTTTAATTTACTAAAATAAAAATGTTAAAGGAGAAGTTTATTGTGGTTACAGAACAAGATTATAAGATGTTTTCGCAGAAATGCCAGAGGATTGCGGCAGAAATAAATAAGGATATGATTGGACAGTCAGAAGTAGTCGAGGGTACGATTATTGCAATGATTGCCGGTGGTAACGTTTTACTTGAGGGGGTTCCGGGGGTTGGAAAAACACGTCTGGTAAGATCGCTTGCCCAGACATTTAGTTTACCTTTTTCACGTATTCAGTTTACACCGGATCTGATGCCGGCGGATGTAACGGGTGGAAATATTGTTGTTAAGGATGAAAATGGCAGTTCACGTTTTGAGTTTCAACCCGGGCCTGTTTTTAGCAGCATTGTTTTAGCGGATGAAATAAACCGTGCGACCCCTAAAACACAAAGTGCATTGCTTGAAGCGATGCAGGAGCATACAGTAACCGTCAGTGGAGTATCTCGTCCACTGCCGGAACCATTTTTTGTTCTTGCAACTCAGAATCCGATAGAACAGGATGGAACATATCTTTTACCGGAAGCGCAGCTTGACCGTTTTATGTTAAAACTCATTGTGGGAATGCCTTCAATTGAAGAACTTACAGCTATTGTAAGCTTGACTCAACAGACTACGGAAGAAAATGCACAAGCTGTTATGGGAGCAGAAGAATTATTACAAATGCGTGAAGCTGCAAAGGATATTCTTGTTGCTGAAACAGTTATGCAGTATGCAATGAAATTAGTTTCTGCGACGAATCCGGAGAGTACATATGCAAACGCAGCGACAAAACAGTTTATAAAATATGGCTCAAGCCCTCGTGGTGCTCAGGCACTGATAACAACAGCAAAGATTCGTGCCCTTATGTATGGCAGATTTAATGTTTCTTTTGAAGATATTAATATGATGGCATTTCCTGTTCTTCGTCATAGAATAAAATTAAATTTTGAAGCAGTAACAAGTTTAATGAATCCGGATGAAGTACTAAAAGAAATCATACGTGAACTTAATAAAACAAGAGGAAACTAGATGAAAAGAAATATATTAGACAGTAATTCTCTTAACCGAATTGAAACAGCTATGCTGTATTTCGGCAATCCCTTAACAGGTTATTTTGGCGGAAATCGTAAATCACCTGAATATGGAAGTACTGTGGAATTTGCTGATTACCGTGAATATACACCGGGTGATGATTTGCGTAGGATAGACTGGAATGTATTCGCCAGAACGGATAAATATATGACGCGGTTATTTATTGATGAACGTCGTATTCATAATCAGGTATTTATCGATTGTTCAGCTTCTATGGCTTATGGAGAGCCGGAAAAAGCCGAGACCGCGTTAAAGCTTGCGGGGATATTTGGTTATTTATCGGTGCATTTAGCCGATCGTGTTTCGTTTAAATTAATGCACGAAAATAAATGTATTGATCAATATGGTGAGGTTTCAGGAAAAGATGCCTTATATCTTGCAGTTGATCAATTATCATATGCTGAATTTGATGGTGAAACCGATATTGAAGCCTCTATTTGCGACTGCAAGAATCCCGGTTTTAACGATGGATTATCGATAATTATTTCAGATTTTTTTACCGACAGTAACTGGAAAGAAGCCGTCGATTTTTTGCTACATAAAAAACGTAAGGTTTTATTAATTCAGGTATTGTCACCGGATGAGATTACACCAGGATATATAGGTCGTATTCAGTTCACGGACAGTGAAGCGAAGCAAGCTGAGGACCGCCGAAATCTGAGGCTGGATATCGGAAAAAATGCGTTAAAGGTTTATTCTAAGGTTCTTGAGAGCTATATGCAGGATATTAGGAATTTTTGTCGCAGTCGTAATGTTGATTTTATTTCTGTTTCAACGACCGATTCTATTGAAGAAAAACTATTCAGAAAGGGAATAATACGATGAGTTTTTTAAATCCAAGCGGATTATGGCTTTTACTTGGAATACCTTTATTGATTTTTTTATATATTATCAAGCAAAAATATGTGAACCGAAATTTGGGAAGTTCATTTATTTGGATGAAGAGTGAACCTTTTATTAAAAAGAATATTAAGCTAAGAAAACTTTTACGTTATCTTTTAATTGCCCTTCAGATTTTGATCATTGCCTTTTCGGCGTTTGTTTTGGCCCGTCCGGTATCCTCTGAACAGGCAGTTATGACGAAGCATATTGTTATTTTGGATACTTCGGGCAGTATGCAGGCTGAATCGGAGACAGGTGAAAGCCGTTTTCTGAAAGCCGCACAAAAGATTTCTGATTTAGCGTCTGATATGGTAAATGGTTCTACGATGAGTATTATCTGTACCGGTAGCAGCGCCTCTTTTGTTGTTAAAAATACTCAATCTGAAAGCATCGTAAGAAGAGCACTAGATACATTAGAGTGCGATTGGTCAGAATCTGATATATCAGGTGCAATAGCTTTGGCTATGCGTGAAAAGTCTGATACTGTAGAAACAAATATAATTTTATATACAGATACTGATTATATTGAAGCCGGCGATATCCAAGTCGTCAATATGGCAGGTAAAGAAACAAATGCGGCAGTATTATCACTAACCGACAAAATGGTTAAAAATGACGGTTATACCTTTACCGGAACCGTGGCTTCATATGGAAAATCGGATACCTTAACCGTTGGATTATATATTGATGGTGTATTGAAGGATGCAAAGCTGGTTGATTGTGAAGAAGGTGTTACCACAGAAGTTATATTTGAACAAATAGATATTGATACATATTCACAAGCAAGACTTACAATTGAAGCAGAAGATTCAATTGCAAATGATAATGAATATATTTTAGTGAATGAAAATAATGTTAAGAAAAATATTCTCATTGTTAGTAATTCGCCGCTTTTTATAGAAGTAGCATTAAAAGTTTCGGGAGATTTTAACATTAAAACAACAAAGAAACTTGAGGAAATTCCTTTGCCAACAGCAGAAACTAAAGGAACAGAGGAAAAATATGGTGATCTTACGGGATATGACCTTTATATTTTTGATGGAATCATACCCGAAACATTACCAGATGATGGAACTATCTGGCTGATAAATCCGGATACGCTTCCTGACGGAACGGGACTTGTTATAGGTGATGAAGTAAATAGTGAAGATGGTGAAAGCAATGTTAAGCTTCTGGTAGATAATACTTCCAAGACATATACAACTCTTGCAAAAAATCTGAATGTTGAAAAGATTGCCATATCAAAATATATTCAGTTTACGGAGTTTTCAGGCTATGAAACTATTTTTGCTTGTAACTCTTCGCCCCTACTACTTGCTAAGGAGTCTGAGGATTATAAAAAGACTTTGGTACTGACATTTGATATTCATAACTCAAATTTACCATTGTTATCTGCTTTTCCGTTATTGATAAGTAATATGGTAGAATACTCAATACCATCCATGCTGAGTGAAAGGGATTATGAAGTAAATGATTCGGTATCAATTACTACTTTACCGGGTGCTGTGTCGATAGAAATATCTTCTGACTCAATTAGTGAAACGCAACTTTCTTTATATGTTGATGAAAATACTTATACACCAACGAAAACCGGTTTATATACAATTCGTCAAACAATAAGCGGTTCTGTTTTGGAAGATAATACAGATGCATTTTTTGTTCATATGAATTTAGTAGAAAGTAATATACAACCGGATGTCGCATCTCTGGGACTTGGTGAAAGTACTCAGGAAATAGAACAACAAGAGGACAGCTTCTTAAGCTCAATATATTCTGCTTTTAGTAAAGTTTGGCCTTTAGTCATTGTGCTACTACTTTTTATTTTAATTTCAGAATGGGGGTTATATTATCATGAGCAATATTGATTTATTTTTTTCAAGTCCTTGGATTTTGATTTTAATAATACCACTGTTATTCTTGACGGTATTTCCTTATTTGAGACTTAATAAAAAGCGTAGAACTAAAAAGCACCTTATTTCATTAATATGCCGCTCTATAGCACTTGTATTGCTTGTTGTAATGCTTTCAGGGGTGACCTATATGTCAAAATTGGATGATACTTCCGTTATTATTCTGGTTGATTTATCAGACAGTACCTTACCGATGCGGGATTCGATGGACAGCTTTACTAAAGAATTGCTTGAAAATACAGATAAAGATACAAGAATAGGAATTATGGCTTTTGCTGATAGTTGTGTATATGAATTAAGACTTGACAGCGGTAATGAATTTACAAGCCTATCTGATTTAAAGGCAGAATCGGTCGGTAGTGCTACAAATATTGAAGATGCACTACGCACAGCAGCTTCGGAAATTGAAACAGATACCTATGGACGTGTTATTCTTTTATCCGATGGCAAAGAGACCAAAGGAAATGCCGAAACCACAGCTGTAGAATTAGCTTACCAACAGATTCGGGTTGATAGCGTGTTTTTTAGTAAAGAAAATTCAGGAAGTGATGAAGTACAGATAAATGACATGAGTATTCCGGAAAATGCTTATGCAGGAGATACTTTTACAATAAGTATAACAGTTAACAGCACAGTAGAAACTAGTGGTGTATTGACAATATATGATGACAATAGTGAAGTTATGGAGCAGGAGGTTACGATTCAAAAGGGAATAAATACGTATACTTTGGAAACCACCACAACCTATTCAGGTGTACACACTTTCAAGGTTGTTTTAGATGCATCTTCAGATTCAATCACACAAAATAATTTATATTATTCATATATTAAAATTTTAGGTTCACCTAATATTTTAATTGTTGACGGAACGGGGAGTGAATCACGTCAGCTTCGTTCAGTTTTAGGGGATAATTATAAAATCCAGAAAACGCCGCCTGAATATGTGCCGAACACCCTTGCAGAAATTCAGAAGTTTGATGAAATCATTTTAATGAATGTTTCGGCAAGCGATTTGCCGGAAGGGTTTGACGAATTAATTGAAACTTATGTTAAAGCACTTGGCAGAAGTGTATTTACAACTGGTGGCGAAAATACTTATTATTATGGTTCTATGAAGGGTACCAGGTTTGAAGATTTACTGCCTATTAATATTGATGTGGAAGATAATGATACAGGGTCAACAGCACTTGTGATTGTAATTGACTGCTCAAGCAGTATGCAGGGAACACCTATAATGCTTGCAAAGGAGGGAGCCATAAATTGTGTCAATGCACTTGATGATACCGATTATGTTGGTATAATTTCTTTCGCAGGAAGTACAGAAATCGTATCTCCATTAACATCGGCTGCAAATAGGAAAACCGTGAATGCTGCGATTGATGCACTGATGAATTCAAGAGGTACATATTTGTATGATGCTGTTGTAGAAGCTTATGATCAGTTAAAGGATTCTGATGCAGAGAATAAGCATGTGCTGATCCTTTCTGACGGAGAACCGGCTGATTCAGGTTATGCTTCGGTAATTCAGACTATGAGATCTGAAGGCATTACTACATCAACGATTCTGTGTGGGTATGATATAACATATGTATCAAGCTTGATGCAGTCACTTGCAAATCTCGGTGGAGGTCAATATTATGAAGTCGATGATATCATAGACTTACCTGAAATAATGCTAAATGCAGCGCAGTCGCTTCTGACCAGTTATATAAGTGAAGGTATATTTACACCGACAATCGGTCAAGTTTCAGCTGTACTTAGTGGAGTTAGCAGTATTCCTGAACTTGGTGGTTATATCATAACAAGTATTAAAAATGGGGCAACAAACGTTCTTTATAGCGATGAAAATCGTCCTATATATGCAGAATGGAAATACGGTCTTGGAAGAGTTGTAAGTTTTATGAGTGATCTTTCAGGAGACTGGTCAGATACATTCCTGTCGGATGAACAGGGAATAAAGTTTATCGAGAATATTATTACATATCTGATTCCACGTGAAAATCAGACAACCGGTCTGACGGTTGATATTACGAAAAAAGGTTCACAAGCAAATATTTGTGCAAAGACCGTGGATAGCACCAATAATTCCAAGGTTGAAGCAGTAGTTATGCCACCAAAGGGGGATAGATATACCGTGATTCTTAATGCAGTTTCTTCAGGTGTATATGAAAGTACGATTGAAACAATGGAAGAGGGTGTTTACACATTATTTGTGCAGCAGACTGATACTGACGGAGAGCTGCTTGGTTACCGTGAAGTTGCAGTTGCGTCTTCTTATTCCGCCGAATATGATGCATTTTTAGAGGGTGGTGACAAATTGCTTGAAAGTGTCAGCAATTTGGCTGGTGGAGAGCTGATGAGCACTTGTCAGGAGCTGCTTAGTGTTGAAACATCACCGTCGGAAATAGAAAAGAATTTGTATATACCATTGGGATTAATTGCTACATTTTTGTTGCTTGCTGATTTGGTGATGAGGAATACGAAGTGGCAAGATATTAAGATGTTTTTTAGGACTTAATAAAAAAATTTTTTTCTAGTCTTAAAAAAAATGAGAAAAGAGTCAAAACTGACTGCTTTTTGATTGTCATTCGCCCTTATAATAAGATAGACAAAGTTAATTTTTTGTTGTGGAATTTAAAAGAAATGAAGGAGGGAATTTAATGTTAAAAAAAAGAAAACCAATATTATGCTTTTTGATGACGGTGGTGATGTTACTGGTCACGATTCCAACAACGACAATATCGGCGAGTGCTGCAGATGTGACAACTGGTGATTTTACCTTCGATGCTTCAACAGGCAAGCTTACCATTATTACTGCAGATGGTATGATTTTAGCAGGTAGTAAAGATTGGCAAAGCAACAGAATTTCCAAGACCGATATAAGAATATTGGAGATAGCATCCGGTATTTACACAATCAATGGGTCGGATTATCGGGATAATGCCGAATTTAAGGACTGCATTAACCTTACAAGCGTCATTTTGAATGATGTTACAGCAATTGGACCAAATGTATTTTATGGATGTACTAGCTTGGTTAATATTGATTTGAGCAATGTTACTTCTATAGAGGGCTCTGCTTTTTACAACTGCGCAGCGCTTACTTCTGTGGATGTTCGCTCTGCAACGTCGATTGGTTTGACAGCATTTTATGGCTGTACAAGTATTACAAGCATAGTAATGCCAGGTAATATTAAAGTAGCCAGTGTTGTTAACAATGTAAACTATGGCACTGCGAGCATTCGTCCAAGAAGTATATCAACCCTTGCCATAACTGCAACAGCTAATTCAGACCAACCTTTTACAGAATGGATAACCCCAAGCATTGGGACAATTAGCGATGTTAGTAATACAAATACAACATACACCATCGGAGCATCTAATGTTATTCTTGCTGCAATTTTTGGAACATTATCCGATCCAGCTATTGCACTTGGTGCACAAAGTGGAGCACTTACTTATGGTACGGCAGGAAATGCAACATATGCGGTGGTAGCAAGTGATTTTTATGAACCTGTATTTGCACCGTCTGTTCAGTGGTATGACAGGACAGACAAAATAGCTACACCAATAGGCATAACGACTTCGTGGAATGAAGAAAAAACACAACTTACCATAAATTCAACATCTTCGGTTAATGCAGGTACATATACTTTTAAAGTGGTTTCAGGTACTACTGAGTCAGTAGCAGGAAGTTTTGTTGTTGGAAAAAAAGATATTACTCTTATTGCTGATAGCAAAAGCATTTTTGTAGGAGCAAATGAACCTACCTACACATATACGGTAATAGGGCTTGCTGGTTCAGACACAAAAGAAGCAGTTATTACAACAGCACCGACCATGAGTGTAGCCGGCTTTAGTAGCACGGCAGCAGCTACCTTCGATGTAGTTATATCAGGGGGTGCAACGACAAACACAAACTATAATATTTCAATGCGTACAAATGGAATACTGACGATTTCAAATGAAACAGAAACATCGGTAGATAAAGCAGTTGAAACAGGAGACGATACACCAGTAGCATGGTTGTTTATCGTTGCCCTTGCCAGTGGGGGCATTTGTGCTCTACTTGGTAAAAAAAAGATGATTAAGTCTTAAAATATTTTTATTAAGGAAAACGGCGGATGCATTGACTACATTCGCTGTTTTTTGCATTTTACAAATGATAGTCTCTTATATCTACATTTAATATTAAGGATTAAGATTTCTTAAATAGTGCTTATTAAACTATAAAAATATGATAAAATAGAAAAAAATCTATTTAAGTGTAGAGGTGACTCATGAAGAAAGATAAAGATATTGAAAAATTACATAACGGAATAAAAGCATTGATATATAAATTACCTATTGTTTTACTTGTGAGTGCTATGGTGATTTTAGGAATTTTTTCTATTTTTGCACAGTTTGATACGGATTATGTGCCGGAGTATTATATTGCGCATAAAACTGATATGGGTTTTTCGTATTATGAATGGGATAATGAGGGTAATCGTCATGAGTTGGAGGCAGTTTATAATCAGTACGGATACTGGGAAACAGTACATGGTTCAGATTTTATGGATGATGCCCGTAGCATCTTTGGTTTGGATTTAGAAGATGGAAATAACATTTCGGATGATGAAATTCCTGTTGGTAAGCTGCCAATAGAAAATGCGTCACTTATTGCCAGTTTATCTACCGTGATAAATACGGATGTAATATTTGATAACGATGAAATAAGTGACTATGACTTAGTAATAGTTTTTTGAAATAGGTGAGCAAGCGGCACACCTATTTCCTCTGTGCACTCCATTTCAATGCAATTTATTTTTTATATAAGAAAAAGTAAAATTTATATGTTTTCCAAAAACAAGGTACAAAGTTCACCATTACCGGCTGCAAAAGTACAATGTTCATTTTCAACTATTATATTGCTAATATGTCCTTCTGATATAAAGCTTGTGACAAGCTTTCCTGAATTTATATCCCAAACTTCCAGACAATCATCTATCTCAGCGCCATCAGGTTTTGCATGCGATAATTTTCTTGAAACAAATAATAATCTGCCATTGGAATGTAGTGAAGCATGCGTATCGTATTCAGTGCCATAGTAATAATCAGATTTTTCTAGTTTATTAAGTTGAAACAGAAGCTTAAATTTTTTTAATTCAATAACAGCAACAAATTCTTCCGATTTTACTAATAGAGTGTTATTCTTAAAAAATAGTTTATTAGTATGATAAAAATTTGAAGACAATAAGGAACATCTTTTATAATCTTTAATACGAACTCTTTTTGAAAGTCTGCCTTTATGTCCCAATTTATAAATATACAAATTGCTAGTATATAAATTAAAAGCATATAATACTTTTCCATTATCATTAATTTCAAAAATAAAATCAGTCAGACGTTCTTCATGTTCGTATATATTCTTATCACCTGATAATGAATTTGTAATTTGTAATGTTTGTCCTTTCCAGTTAATGGTGGAGATTTGTTTGCCATCACATACTCTGAAAACAATAATTTCATTTTTTATCTCTGGAGTGCAGATAGCATATTTGTAATCTGAACAAAAGTGTACATGAAGATTATTTTTTAGGCAAAAGGTTTTATCAGTTATTTTTACACTGAATGAATTAGCACATTTATGCTCAGATTCTAACACAGGAAAATCACCAAATGGCCAATAAGAAATCATAACATTTTTTTCGTTTTCTAAGGCATCATTTTTTGATACTACAGCACTTCCATCCGCTGTAACAGTTGGAAAATGAGTATTTGTATGTGACAAAAGAGGAACATTTGAAATAAATCTATTTGTATCTGCGTCAAAGAAGCTAATTGTTCCTGAAGCATCGCCTTCAGTCGGAGTATGGTATGGTTGCACGTAATCCATATATGAAGAAGCTATAAAAAGATTCGACTTGTCATTTTTTCCGAGGCTCCTATAACGTTCACTGCTTGAATTGTCTATTCTCTCTTCTGTAAGTAAAGAAAATTTTTTTATTATTGTAAATTGATTGCTAATTGAAAAACAATGCGTACCATCAGGCGTAAATGCAGCATCCATAATAACTCCCATATGACATGAAATTCTACGTCTTAATTCCATATCGGGGATAGAATAAAAACTCAATGCACCATCATGCCCTCCAATCATAAGACGTTCACTGTCGGGTGAAAATGATATTGAATTAACGCCACGCTTATCAGTTCTTATTTCTTTTATCAGTTTTTCATCTTCAATTGACCATAAGCGGACAATACCATCTTGGTCTCCGCTTGCCATATATTTTTCATTTTGACTTACATCTAATTTAACAACTGAACTTTTATGGCCTTCTAATATGCTTTTTTCAGTAAGAGTGCAAGAAGACGAGTCATAAGAAAATAAGCATATAGGATGATATTCTTGACGTCCCCATGGTTTTCTATAATCAGAATTGTCTCTGTCTGGATGAAGATTGCCAACTGCCAAGATATTTCCACCAAAAGCATATGAACAAGCAGCATATTTATATGGAACACCAAATAAGACTTCACCAGATTGAATATCAAAAAGAGTAAGACCTGAATGAGTCCATGCAATCACCGAAGTGCTATCAGGTGTTATTGCGAAAGAAATATGCTCAGCATAAAAACTATTTTCTTTTTTTGTTAAATGGCATGGAAGTTCATCCGGAAAGTCCATGATTGCTTTATATGAGGAGGTTTCCCAAATGCGTATTTTTTTCCCTGCAAAACTATAATTGCCGATAAGATATTTACCATCGGGTGAAAAAAGTGCTTTAATACCATTTTCATCATCTATGGATAGGCTACGTACTATACTCCCACGGTTAAGATTCCACAATAAAAATTCATTTCCCCCTGTCTTATTTAAAGACGGGGTAACAATATATTGCTCGTCTGGTGATAATGTAAAGTTTCCAGCAACAGGGAAGTCAGATTTATATTCCCTAACAACAGAGGTCTCGCCCGGACGTTCAAAAAATGGAAGTTTAGGTCTTAGCCATGCTTGATTATTTTCGGATAATATTTTAGACGCATTTCTAATTAGTTTGTCACACAATTCATCTTCATTTTCATGAAATCTTCCCCATAATTGTGAAGGAAGCTGTTCGGGAAACTTTTTTAATATCCCCCCGGCTAAATAGTAAAAATCTTTAATTAAAACAACACTCTTATCACTTGAGTATTTACAATCTTCTAATATAGCTTCAACACCAAAATTTTTTATTTGCTCATCATGATGAAGGTATTCAGAAATTAGAATTTTATACTCACTTAAACGCTCTGCATAAAATAATTGAAAGGCTAGTTCCATTAATCTTCGTGGTGCGTTAATTGGTAAGCTTAAAAAGTAATCAGCAATTAAACTATGCCATTTTTGAGATGCTTTTGTTTTACAGTATCGTTCTTTACATGCTTGACGAAACGATTCATAAAAGAAATTTATTCGTCCATCTCTTTTTACTAAATAACTCCTTAATTGCCGGATTAAATAATTGATGGCATCTTCTGCATCTTCTATGCAATTTGCCCAATTATTTTTTATAAATAGTTTAACAAATTCATCCAAAGATAATCCATCTTTTGAATGAACAAGTAATCCTAGCATATTTTCAGCCAATCTCTTTGGATTTAGATTATGGTATGCAGGATCATTTTCTATGCGTTTTAATAATGAATCGAAAGCGGTAATGGGGTTACATCCATATTCGTTATTAATTTTTTGAGCAAGATTATCGTATGAGCCAAAAACACGCAGTTCTGAAAGTATTATTTTAAGAAAAAGTGGATTTTCAGTACCGGAAAGACCTACAAGTTCTTCAAGTAGCTTATCGTCTAATTCTTTTAAGTATGTTAATAGATATGCTTTTGCCAACATTAGCTTTTCGTCTTTTTCAGTAAGTCCCCAAAATTCTGATATATAAGCATATTCTTTTAATGCACTTGTAAATTCCTTAGCTTCCAATACGTCTGAACGATAAGTAGTAATGACTTTTAGTCCTTTTGGAAGAATCTTAGGAAGAAAGTCTGAACAGGCTAAACCACCAGCTAATTGATCTAATGCATCAATAATAATTATTAGTGGCTTCTGTGGTGATGCTTCTGACTTTTTTATAGCATTAGCTAATAATTCAGGAAATTGCATTAGTACATCTTTTGAGTTGCTTGGAATGTCAACATTTAATTGATTTAGCAATGAGATTGCTATACGTTCGGATGAAAATGAATCTGTACTTATTCCAGCAAAACGATAAATAATAGTTCTATTTGAGTTAAGTATATAATTGGCTAAGAAACTAGATTTTCCCATACCTGCACTGGCTCTGATATACATGGGCCTTTGATCACCACCCAGGATATAATCATCCAAAGTTTTTTCTAAAGAGGGCCTATTTATATATCCTTCTGCAATCACATGTAGGAGTTTTCCTTGTTCCTCCAATTCTTTTTGAAGTGGAGTTTCATGCTCAAATTTTCTTTCGCCATATTGGAGAGTTATAGCTGTTTTGAGTTGATTTAATATTAAATCAGAAAGAGGTTCATTCTCTTTTTTCGTTCTAAAAGCACATAGTCTTCCATTAGCTAATAAGCCATCGGAATTATTTTTATTTAATAATTCTGGGGTTTTCAATGAAGTATTCCAGTCTGCTTTGTATTCGATAACAGGAGTATGTTGTGGTATATATTGTTTTTGAAAAAGGTTTTCGCGAATACTATTTTGCTTTTTGTCGGCAAGACGACGTTTTTCATTATCTTCACCCTCATTGGTAAACAAATTGCGTAGGGGAGCATAAGAGATGTTCTCTAAATAGTCTGGATCACGAAGGTAGAAAAAAGCGTGTTTAACAGTCTCTTTGTAATCCTTACTCATCGAATTTAAAAGAGCGTGGCGTATTTCCATTTCAGTGACGGAACAACCAAGATAATCATGCAAAAGTGGAAACTCTATAAAGGTTTCTTTGTTTATATTCTGTTCATCAGGAATCCAACCATAACGTTGCCCTAAAAAACATAGAAAAAAAGGGCGACATTTGTCAATGTTCCTAAGGCAAACCTCCACTACTCGTTTATTATGCTCTGAGTCTTCTTCGGTAATGCCCCAGCGTAAATCGATATCAATTAACCGTAGGCGTCTATCCTCGCACCATGAAGACAATTCAGGGAAAACACGTTTTACTAAAAAATCTCTTTCGGCATGCATATCATTAAAAGTCGAACTGATAAAAACATAAACATTTTCCCACTCTAAGGTTGACAGGTTGCTTATATCATTTGATTTTGTGTGTTTAATTTCCATCTATGTATACCTCTCTAAGTAGCAAGCTCCCCATTTTTTTTAAGACACTCGTACACATCAGCAGCCAATCTGCTATACTCTTCTACATTGCGGATTCCATCAATTACCACAACTCCGTCAGGAGTTAGAGGTTCTTTTTTATGATTATAGTCGTCTTTATAAAGCTGTAAAGGATTACTAGCACATATATTTTTAAATTTAATTGATTTGCTTAAAGACTGTGAAATAAGTTCTAGTTGTAGTAACGAAGCCCAAAAGCCTATTACAAATACATTTTCAAATCCAGCTAATGTCGCCTGCGAATTGCCTACGAGGATTGTACTACCTAGCAATCGGAGATATGGTACAGTTTGAAACACAACCTTACAACAAGTTTCATCATAAACAGTACCAATCTTGTCAATGTCAAATCGAGCATAAAGTGTACACCATCGATTCTTTTGCATTTGTTCCTGTAAGTAAGTTGAACGTTGTTTTATCATTTGAAGTTCCTCTTGGGACTTCGCAGATGAATAAGGTTTACTGGTAAAATATTCAAAAGACTCCCAAGTCTTTAGACTGTCTCCAATACCAACAAAACCGCTATTCAAAAAATAAATTGCATGTTCAACTGCTATTTCTTCAAGGCGTGGTTCAGGTAATATTAATGAACCGGGAACTAATTTTTGCCTAAATAACCTCATATAAATTCACACCTTTCATTCATTTGAAAAACTTCTAACTCTCTGGTTTATTTCATCCAACCAGCAATACCATCCCAAGCGTGTTCCAAAATTCGAATGCTGAAAAACATACTACGTTGTTCGCTTAGATGTTGTGCTCTGTAAGCTATTTCCAACATCTTATCATAGTCGTTAACGGTTTTACCTATATTACGTAGTTTTGCTAATAAAGTATCAAAAGCTTCACCTGTAGCATGTGCTCCGTCTTCGCTTTTAAAAATGTTTAAGACATCAAGCGCGTAACCCTCTAATGTAGGGTTTTTGAGAGGTTTACGCGATTTTTTGTCGATTTTTTTTTCGGTGGATGAACGAAGGTCCATTACACCATTTTGTTTAAAAAAAAGTCCCATATAAATTACCTCCTATAAAATAAATTTCAATCTTTAATTTTGATACCTATCTCTCTTAACATTGGTACAATATTCTTTGCAATTACTCTGTCCTTATCCTTTTCTTGTTCTGGTAAGTCATTGTATGAAATGAATATTTTATCATCATCACAACTTGCTTCTATTTTACTAGTTGCCCAAATGCTATGAATGCGTGCTGCTATTATTTCAATTTGTTCATCTGTTAACTGCTCGATAGTATTTTTTGAATTATTCTCTAGGCTAAAAGTTAGACCAAGATATTCAATGTGTTTTATAAATTCATCTGCTTGATTACGGTTTGCCTGCCGAATATGCTCTGGTAAATCATCCCATTCATTGGGGAGACCTGGCGGTGGTTTACACATTGAGTGTACTTGCATATAACGCATATGTAGGACTTTTGCAAAACACTCAACTTGCTGTTCTGATAAAAACGGCATATAATATCACTCTTTCTCATATAAACACATTCCGCCAGCCGCGAGAACATCTGGTAGTTCGCGGAAGGGGTCTCTGTCTTTGTTGCGAATTTCTTCAGCTTTTTCTCGACCATGTAAGGCTTCTAATTCATCCCAATCATAAAGACAGTCGTGAACTTTCTTTTGGTTGTTACGAGGTATGCCAGGAGTCCAACCCTGTGCCTTCTTTTCTGCCATCCAATGAATATGCTCACGCTTAGCAAGTGTTTCAATAAGAATGTCAAAATTACCAGTAAAATG
>JAVBUL010000103.1:0-11366 GCA_031555415.1 Lachnospiraceae bacterium
ATGAAGAACCAATAATAGAGGAACCAACAACAGAAGAACTAACAACACCTGAAGAAATAACAACAGACGAATTACCATTAGATAACGAAACAGAAGAACCAACAACAGAAGAAGAAGTAGAAGAAATAGAGACAAACGAAATACCATTAGATAATGGAAAAGGAAAGACACCAATAAAGAACGTGACACCTGAAGAAACAGAAGAACTAGAGGAATTAGAAGATGAAGAGATTCCACTTGATAACGGAGTTAAGACAGGAGACAATACAAGTCCAATAATATATATAACACTAATGATAGTAGTAGTGATTATCGGAGGAGTAGTATTAGTACTTGGAAGAAAGAGAAACGAGAAGTAATCACCTAAAAAAGCAACTGCGAGTGAGTTTTAATATCAAACGCAGTTGCTTTTATGTAAATCTAATTGTAAGTCAAGAAATAGTTATACAAGACGCTTTAAAAGCTTTTCTCTTTCTTCTTCAAATCCAGGTTTTCCAAGTAAAGCAAACATATTCTTCTTGTAGCTTTCAACACCCGGTTGGTCAAAAGGATTTACTCCTAATAAGTAACCTGAAACACCACATGCAAATTCAAAGAAGTAAAACAATTCTCCGAGATAAAACTCATTTTGTTCAGGAACATTTACTATAAAGTTTGGAACTTGGCCATCTGTATGTGCAAGAATAGTACCGTTCATAGCACTCTTGTTTATAAAGTCAACACTCTTACCTGCAAGGTAGTTAAGTCCGTCAAGGTCGATAGGTTCTTCTTCAAGAATAAGCTCACACTGAGATTTTTCAATATTAATAACGGTTTCAAATAGCATTCTGGCACCATCTTGAATATACTGTCCCATTGAGTGAAGGTCTGTTGTAAGGTCAACAGCAGCTGGGAAAATACCCTTTTGGTCTTTGCCTTCGCTTTCGCCGTAAAGCTGCTTCCACCATTCTGATACATAATGAAGGCTAGGCTCATAGTTAGCTATAATTTCAACATTCTTACCTTTTCTAAGTAAAAGATTTCTCATTGCTGCATATAAAAGAGAATCATTATCTTTAAAATCATTCTCAAGTGCACGTTTTCTTCCGCTCGCAGCACCCTCCATAAGCTTGTCAATATCAGCACCGCTTGCAGCGATTGGTAAAAGACCTACAGCTGTTAAAACAGAAAAACGTCCTCCGATGTCATCAGGCACAACAAAGCTTTCGTAGCCTTCAGCTGTTGCAAGATTCTTTAAAGCACCTCTGGACTTGTCTGTAGTTGCATAAATACGTTTAGCGGCTTCGGCTTTTCCGTACTTTGTCTCTAACATTTTTTTAAAAATTCTAAAAGCAATAGCAGGTTCTGTAGTAGTACCGGATTTTGAAATAATGTTTACAGAAAAATCTCTGTCACCAATTACGTCAATAAGGTGTGTAATATATGTACTGCTAATATTATTTCCAACATAGTATATTTCTGGTGTTTTTCTAACACTCTTATCAACCATGTTGTAAAAATTGTGTCTTAAAAATTCAATAGCTGCTCTAGCACCCAAGTATGAGCCACCGATACCTATAACCAAAAGAACTTCAGAGTCTGACTGTATTTTAGTAGCAGCAGTTTTGATTCTTGAAAATTCTTCTTTATCGTAGTTGATAGGAAGATCAATCCATCCAAGGAAATCATTACCTGAACCTGATTTAGATACAAGTGTATCTCGTGCAATTAAAACCTGTTTCTCAATATTTGCTATTTCTTCGTTTGTTATAAAAGAACTAGCTTTTAAATAATCAAATGTAACTTTAGACATAATAAAAATTCCTTTCATCGTTTATTTTTTTCTTTCAAATCTTGCGTCTATTCTACCACAGAAGTACATTAAAGTACAATGCGAATAATTTATGATTTTTATAAAAATTCTTCAATTATGTATGAAAACAATTCAGCTTGCTCGTTTTTGCTCATATTTGCAAATTTTTCGGGTTTTGAATTTTTTGAACTTGTTTTAGCCACATTAATAGGGTCAGGCTCAAAATCTGTTTCTAAAGTTGGGTTATTGCTAGCTTTTTGGACATGCTGCTCCCTTGTACAATTATCTAGCTGGTCTACAGCTAAGCAAATAAATTTTTTATATATTGTATCAGAATTAAATAATATTCTCAGTATTATGTAAATTGAAAAGGCAATTATTGAAAAAGAAAGTACTCTAACAGTGTCAAAAAGCGAAAGATATATACCAATCATACTGGAAGATAAGGTCGCAAGCAGACAAATGATAGAAAGAATATCAAAGTTACTTAGTCCATTTTTTTTACCAGAGTATGTCCAAATATATTTTTCAACAAAAGCAGTGGTATTTTTTGCAGGTATACCAAGCGTTTGGTAATTCTTGTGTTTAAGTTTCATTTGCTTTAAAAGCTCATTTTTACCTGATTGTATATCCAAGGAAGATTTTAAAAATAAAGAAGCAGAAATATAATCTGCTACTTTAAATAAAAAAGATGCAAGTGTACAAAATATCATTATGTTTTTTAATATTAATCCCATGTATTACTCTCCATTCTATATAATCTAAAAATCGGGGTAGTTATTACTATATAAAATAGTTTATAAATAATTAAGCCTAATTTCAAGAAGAATCGTAATACAAAAATCGACAATGGGTAGACATGTATACAAAAATATACTAGCATTTTCCGCATACATTTGTTATTATACTTATGAGATAATAATTGAGAAATAAAGAGTAAGGGAGGATTTTTTATGCACTATATGACAAAAGGAGTCTGCTCTAAATCAATAGAAATTGAAGTAGAAGCAGGTAAGATAGAAAAAGTAAAATTTTTTGGCGGTTGCAGCGGAAATGCACAGGGAGTTGCGGCGTTGGTTATAGGAATGGAAATTAACGATGCTATAAAAAGGTTAGAAGGAATTGATTGTGCAGGAAGAGGAACCTCTTGTCCGGATCAGTTAGCAAAGGCACTAAAAACTTTATAGATATAGAATGGAGAAATTATAAAGATGGAAAAAATAGCAAGCTTTACAATCGATCATTTAAAATTGTTACCAGGAGTATATGTTTCCAGAAAAGACCATGTAGGAAATGAGACTATTACCACATTTGACATTAGAATGACAAGACCTAATTTTGAACCGGTTATGAATACAGCAGAGATGCATACAATAGAACATTTAGCGGCGACGTTTTTAAGGAATCATATAGATTATAAAGACAAGTGTATTTACTTCGGACCAATGGGATGTAGAACAGGATTTTACTTACTGCTATCAGGTGATTATGCTTCGAAAGACATCATTTCGATTTTGAAAGAGATGTTTGAATTTATTAAAGATTTCAAAGGAGATGTTCCGGGAGCTGCAGCGAAGGATTGTGGAAACTATTTAGACATGAATCTTCCGATGGCGAATTATTTAGCAGATAAATTTTTAAAAGAAGTTTTAAATGAGATTACTGTAGATAGACTCATATACCCAGAATAGAAAGGTGGTAGCTTTATGTTAGGAATAATAGGAGCAATGGACGAAGAAGTAAATCAGATAAAGGAGCTTTTAGAATCAGTGACAGTTAGTAAAAAGGCTGGCATGGAGTTTGTAAAAGGTAAGATAGAGGGCAAAGAAGTGGTTATCGTTCGTTCCGGCATAGGAAAAGTAAATGCGGCGATTTGTACCCAGATACTTGCGGATGACTATGAAGTAAGTGCAATTATAAATACAGGAATAGCAGGTTCTTTAAAAAATGAGATAAATATCGGTGATATTGTATTATCATTAGACGCAATACAGCATGATGTAGATGCAGTAGCATTTGGCTATGATGTTGGAGTGATTCCTAGAATGGAAACATCGGAGTTTAAAGCTGACGAAAAACTTATTAAGCTAGCAGACAAGTGTTGTAAAGAAGTGCTTACAGATATAAATACATTTATTGGAAGAGTGGTTAGCGGTGACCAGTTCATTTCGGATAAAGAAAAAAAATCATGGCTTATTAATACCTTTGGCGGATACTGTACAGAGATGGAAGGTGCGGCGATAGCACACACAGCATATTTGAACAAGATACCATTTTTGATAATAAGAGCAATATCTGACAAAGCAGATGATTCGGCATCTATGGATTATCCTGCATTTGAAGCCGCGGCGATTGTGAATTCAGTAAAGCTTATGAAAGCTATAATAAAGGAATATGGAGAAGACCATGTTTAGGATGTGGGCAAAAATCTGGAAAGAAAATCGTATGCTTAAAGATATGGTGGCATGCGATGATAGAGAAGATGTCAATAGAACCAAGAAAGTATTTGATTCTATAGATAAGGTATGCATAGAATTTGATTTAAGCAGACCTATATGGTTAGAATCAAATATCGTTGACTTCAAGAAAAGGGATAAGGTTAGATTTAATAAAGATAATTTTATAGATGATATTGAGTTTGATTACTTAGAAATTCATGTTATAGAAGAATAGATTGAGAAGGAGTTTGGTTTGAAAAAGTATTTTAATAGGCTGTTTATAGAAGGACTTAGTGGCATGGCGTTAGGACTTTTTGCCACATTGATTGTAGGAACAATATTGGGACAAATAGGCTCGCTTGTGGGCGGACAAGTTGGGTCATATATAATAGCTATTTCAAAGATGGCAAAGACTATAACCGGTGCGGGTATCGGAGTAGGAGTTGCGAGTAGATTTAAGGAAAGTACGTTGGTAGTAGTGTCTGCTGCAGTGGCAGGTATGATCGGTGCATTTCCATCGGTGTCACCAACATTTGCACTTGGTTCACCGGGCGAACCACTCGGAGCGTTTGTAGCGGCATATGTTGCAATAGAAATAGGACGTCTGGTTTCAGGCAAAACAAAGGTAGATATTATTGTGACACCATTTGTGTCCATTCTATCAGGTGCAGTGGTTGGATTTCTGGCAGGACCTTATATCAGTAAATTCATGTACTGGATAGGAGATATTGTAAATGTAAATGTTGAAAAGTCACCTATCTTAGGAGGAATTATAATATCTGTGATTATGGGAATGATACTCACTTTGCCTATTAGTTCAGCAGCTATCGGCATATCAATGGGAATAACAGGTTTGGCAGCAGGAGCGGCGACTATCGGTTGTTGTTGTCAAATGGTTGGTTTTGCGGTGGCGAGTTTTAGAGATAATAAAACAGGTGGATTAATTGCGCAAGGACTTGGAACCAGTATGTTACAAGTGCCAAACATCATGAAAAGGCCACTGATTTGGATACCGCCGATATTAGCAAGTGCCATTCTGGGACCGATATCATCAGCGGTGCTGAAAATGGTCAGCACACCGGTGGGCTCAGGAATGGGAACATCCGGACTGGTGGGACAATTCGCGGCATATGAAGCAATGGTAGCGGCAGGAACATCAGTGCCAATGGTTATGATTCAAATAATAGCTATGCATTTTGTATTGCCTGCAATATTAACATTTGCTATTTCAGAAGGAATGAGAAGAGCCGGCTGGATAAGAAAAGGTGATATGGCATTACACATTTAACAGGCTCGCATATATTCATTAATTAACAAAAGAGAGGTAGACGAATGGAAGGACAAAATATACTTTATGGTAATAAGGATGATTTGAAGGCGATTTATGCAGCGGTACAGACACAAACTGCATTAAGAAATGATATAGCAGCATGTAATGTAGAAAAGCAGCGAATAGAAAAAGAAATAGTCGCTGAAGAAAAGTTCTTAAATGATACTATTGAGGCAACTGTAAAGAAAAGGCGTGAGCAGGTTGTTTCAAATTTTGATAAAGAGTTATCAAAAACTCAAGATAGGCTTAAAAAAGTGAAGTCAGAAAGAACTAAAGCTAAGTCTAAAGGAATGGAAAGCAGAATAAAGATTGAGACGGCTGAACTTGTTCAGGAAAATAAAAATCTTCATGAAGAAATAAGAACTGTATTTAAGCAAAAAGGAGTGCCGACTATTTTAGATAGAGGTTGGTTCTACAGCTTATACTTTCCAAAGAGCTTAAGGGAAAAACTGGGATTTGCCTTGGGAGCATTTTTGATAATAGTAGGTATACCTTCTTTTGCAACATGGTTTTTAGGTAGCAATAAATTAATAAAAACATTACTATATATATTTTTTATGGCTATATTTACAGCACTATATGTACTCGGTTATAGATATGCACGTATACAAAAGAAAGATGTTTTTGCCGATACAAAGGTTCAAAGAATAACTATTTTGAAAAACACCGCAAAAATCAGAAGAATAGTAAAGTCCATAAAAAAGGATAATGACGAAGAACGATATGATTTAAATGGATACGATAAGGATATAAAAGAATTAGAAGAACATATAAACGATATCGTAAAACGAAAGAATGAAGCAATATCTGACTTTGAAAAAACTACAAAACAAGATATAGAAGATGAAATCACAAAAAGAGATATTGGGAGAATAGATAAGATAAAGTCTGAATTGACAGAATTAAGTATTAAGCTAAAAGAGCTTGAAGAAAGACAAAAAGATGTAACATTATCTATCTCAACAAACTATGCAGCATATTTGGGAGAAGAAAATCTTGCAGCAGAGAGAATAGAAAAAATGCTAGTGTTGTTAGATGATGGCAAGGCAGTAACAATAAGCGATGCCATCAACATATTAAACACACCAGTAATTTAAATCAGTACTATATATAAAGCATTCTTGTCAAGTCAACACGCCAGTGTTGACTTTTTGACGTAAAACTTTTTGGCGTAAAAGTAAAGCTGTATAAATTCCATTATAAATATAATCAGCTAAGTCCATTACAATGGATAAGCGTGTGGTTTGCAATAGCATAGAATCAAAAGAGCTTGAAAAATTAACAATACCTGTTATGCATAAATCGCCAACAGAGGGAAGAGCTTTTTTAACACCTAACCCAGGTCTTAAAGGGATTTCACTTAAAGTAACAAACCCAATGTGATTCTTTTTCCCAAGAGAGGCATCAATTGCAATGATAAAAGAGTTTTCATGTTTTTCATATATATCATGAAGGCATTCCTCCAAATTAACTGCGTGAATAGGTTCTTTAAGATCACCATATACAAAGACATCTTTAAAATCATGGCTTTTAAGCTTATGCCCAATTAGTGGGCCTAGACTGTCGCCGGTAGAACGGTCGCTACCGATACACAATATTACTATGTCGGAATCAAAAGCATAGTTATCTTCCATTAGCATAGCCAATCGTTTACTGAAATTTATTGTATTGTGTTCTTCATTTACATTGTAATAAAAAGTATTATTCATAATTCCTCCAAAAAAGTAATATATTTATATATATGCCACAAATAGGGTGTTTTATTCGTGTCGAAAACTTTTATTATTTTGTCCCCATGTTTTGACAAATTGTGCACATAAGATATGCTATGGTATTAATAAAAGTTTGACAGAAAGGATAAGCATTAAATGATAGAAGTGGTATATAAATATGATGAAAATGAAAAACAGAATAGAGAAAAAACAGATTTAGGGTTTAAATTGCCTAAAAATATTAAGCAGATAGGCGGAGGGGATAGTAGCGTTCAAGTTTATATGGAGGATAATGTAGCCCTATACTTGAATAAGATTCCCGACAATGAGGAAAGTATACGTTATGGTGTGCTAGTAGGTAATGTAAAACAAAGCTGTGGCTACACCTATATTTTTGTTAAAGGTGCACTGGATGTCAAAGAAATTTTTGATAATACAGTTTTATTTAGTGATGATATATGGATAAGTATCAATGACGATATACATAGGTATTTTCAAGGAGAAAAGGTAGTGGGATGGTTCTTATCGCAAAGTTATGCGTCACAGAATCAGCTATCAAGTGTAAAAAGAGTCCATATGGATAATTTTGCCGGAATGGATAAAGTATTTTTTAGAATAGATAGGGATGAAGAAGAGGAAAGCTTTTTTGTATATGACAATGATGCTTTAAGAAAATTATCTTGCTATCATATTTATTATGAAAAAAATCTTAATATGGAAGATTATTTATTAGGAACGAATGCGGATATTAATTTTAAAAAATCTCTTTATACAAAAGAAAAAGGTGGAGTTATAGAAAATCAAATATCTAAAATTAAGGAAAATATAATTATGAAACGAGATAAAGAAATCAAGGAAAATGAAGTGAAGAATATAGAAGAAAATGATGAAGAGTTAAATGAAGAATTAAGTAGTGACAAGAGTCGCCCCAAATATGGTAAACTACTTAGCAAAGCATCCTCTTTTTTAATTATTGGAGCTTTAGCGGCGACATTGGCAGTAATGGGAAAACAAGGAAAACTTGATAACCTTACAAATGAAGTGAAAAGTATGGTAAATGGAATTATGAATAAGGGAGAAAGTTCAAGTGATCCAGGTGATTTGCTTTCTGTAAATGGAGTTCCAAAGGAGTCGGAAAAAAATGGAGAATCGACTACTGGAAATGAAGATGACACGTCTGCGTCAGAAGATGAAAGTACTACACCAGATGAAACAACTCCTGTAAGTCAAGAGCCGACTCAACAGGAAACAACACAACAAGAAACCACATTGCCACAAGAAACAGAGTCAGAAACTGTTTCAGTTACACCGGCTCAGACAAAATACTATACAGTAACAAAGGGAGAAACACTTTATAGTATTTGCATGAAATTATACGGTAATACAAGTAACATGAATACTATTATTGAACTGAATCATCTTGAGAGTGCAGATTCTATATGCTATGACCAAGACTTGATTGTTCCATAACAAGCATTTCTTATTTTAGAATAAAATAGGTTGGATTTGGAAAAAAAATATGCTACAATAAGTCTGTACTTTTGTCATTACGCAAGTTAAAAATTAAGAAAGAAAAGTAGGAATACAATGTCAAATGTTAGAGAATATTTAAAAAATCGTGGCATAAATAAACAATCAGAAGACGACTACGAATATAAAATAAAGGTACATCAAAGAAAAGTAAGGCTTTTTGTATTTGGCCTAATAATGGTAGCTGTACTGCTGGCACTTAGCATTAAAATATATATTGATAATATGACATATGATGATTATGAAGTATCAGAGGTCTATCAAAAAGATCAAACTTCAAATTGTAGTTTTTATAAGTTTGATGAAGGTATGCTAAGGTTTAGTAATGATGGATTAACCTACCTACAAGATGATATCAGTGTATGGAACCAAGCTTTTGAAATGAAAACACCACTTGTTGATATATGTGGCAGTTGCGTTGCAATCGCAGATATGAATACTAATGTAGTATATATTTATGATTCTAAAAAGCTTCTAGGAAAAGTAGAGACTACTTATCCGATAATAGATATTGAAGTTTCTGAGCAAGGAGTTATTGCTGCAATTACACAAGACAGTGAAACGAATAGAATAGAAGTGATACAAAAAGATGGAACTACTATAGCGAACGGACAAACATATTTAACGAAAACGGGATGTCCACTTTCCATATCTTTGTCAAATGATGGGACAAAGTTGGTTGCCTCATATGTGTATATCGATGGAGGAAAGGCAAAAACCCGAGTGGTTTTTTACAACTACTCAGAGGTAGGAAAAAACGAAGTGGGAAGAGTGGTTGGCGGTTTTGAAAAATACGGTACAACTATAGTTCCTAATGTTGAGTTTGTTGATAATGATACAGTGGTTGCATTTGGAGATGATATGTACACCGTATACTCAATGAAGCAGAAACCTTCTGAAATAAAAGAAGGTGAAATAAAAGGTGAAATAAATAGCATTTTTTATAATAATGAGTATTTTGGAATGATCCTTTTAAGCGAAGAATATGATGAACCTTATATTATTAAATGCTTTGACAAAGAAGGCAACGAAGAGTTCAGTATGAATACAGATTTTGATTACAAAAATGTTTCAATAGAAGGAGAAATAATAGTTCTTAATAACTCAGAGAAACTAAAATTGATAACAACTTCCGGTACTGTTAAGTTTGAAGGAAAAATCGAGAGTGGTATAAAGGAAGTTATCCCTACAAGTAAATCAAATATATACTATATTATAAATGATAATAATATAGAAAAGATAAAATTGAAATAAATACTTTGCTTAGAGCAGAATGGAGGACATAGTGGAATATACATTATTAATAGGAGTAATTGCTTTTTTAGCAATAATGGCAGGGGTTGGATATAAAAAAGGGTTTGTAAAGATTGTTTTATCATTAGTAGCAACAATAGTTACTATTATATTGGCAACAATACTTACATTTCCTGTTAGTGCAATACTTAAATCAGCAACACCGTTATACGACAATATATATGAATCGGTAGAAAGTGTTGTTAAGGAAAATGAAGTTGTGGATGTAGAATCTATTAATAATTTGGATTTACCAAAATCAATTCTTAATCCGATTGTTGAAAATGTTGGTGAAGCAACAAGTACAGTTCAAGAGTATGTTGCGGAATCAATATCAGATACTATTTTGAATGCGATTGTGTTTTTAGCATTAATTATAATAGTAGGTATATTGGTAAGAATATTGATATCTGTCTTAGATATATTTAGTAAGTTACCTATAATAAATGGAATAAACAAATCTATTGGAGCGATTATCGGTTTAATATACGGATTGGTAATAATATGGATAGCATGTCTTGTGCTTGCTGCATGTAGTGATAAGTCATGGGCTCAATCATTGTTTGCACAGATAAATGATAATTCGTTATTAAGCCTTATATATAATAACAATATGGTAATATGGATAGTAGCAAAAGTGCTTGTATAAAAAACGTTCACTAAAGCGAGGTTTGCAAGAAATAAAAGATTCGGTCTTAGCCGGATCTTTTTTGCTTAATAGGGAACTCCTCAAAATTGTTCCAGCAAGAATTGTTTATAGTTCAGCTTTAGCCGAATCTTTTTTGCACATTGTTTTGTGGATAATGAGTGGAAAAGACTGTGAAAAATGTGCATAACTTTCTTTTTGAAAAAAATTAAAAAAATGTATTGACATTTCTTTTTTGGTGAAGTATACTAAGCAAGCTGTCGCTGAAAAGCACTAATAAATAACAGCAAAAAATAATTAAAAAAACTGTTGACAAGCTAAAAAAGATGTGATAGTATATCTAAGCTGTCGCAAAAACAGTAAGCAACAAAACAACGAACATTGAAAACTAAACTATAAACCATCCCTGAAAATTCTTGAAATTTTCAGCGAACTTCTTCAGAAGAGTATAACAACTTGATGAAGAAATTCCAAACAAAAACAGTAAAATGTCGAATTTAGCCATTCGACAGCAAAAGCTTAGTGCTTTTGTAAAGCGGATTAAAAATAGCTAACGTTATTTTGAATCAGATTAAAACTTTTAACGAGAGTTTGATCCTGGCTCAGGATGAACGCTGGCGGCGTG
>JAVBUL010000174.1:0-7854 GCA_031555415.1 Lachnospiraceae bacterium
TAATGGATCATTTTAGTAATCCAAGAAATATGGGTGAAATAGAAGGAGCAAGCGCAGTTGGTACTGTGGGAAATGCTAAATGTGGAGATATAATGAGAATATATCTTGATATAGATGAAAATGATATAGTTAGGGATTGCAAGTTTAAGACTTTTGGTTGTGGGGCAGCTGTGGCAACAAGTAGTATGGCAACAGAGCTTGTTAAGGGAAAGAGTATTTATGAAGCATTAAAGGTAACAAATAAGGCGGTTTTAGAAGCTTTAGATGGTTTACCTCCTGCAAAGGTGCATTGTTCATTGCTTGCTGAAGAGGCAATACATGCTGCACTTTGGGATTATGCAGAAAAGAATGAGATAGTTATAGAAGGGCTAAAAAAACCAAAGTCAGATATTCATGAGGATGAGGAAGAAATAGTAGAGGAGTACTAAAGAAGTATACGGAGATACAATAGCTATCTTAAAGACAATATCTAGATAGTTGACAAAAAGTAAAAAAGTGCTATAATTTTACTAAGATTTAAATAAAAAATACTATGATGAGACGAGTAAGTTTTATAAAAGAATTATAGAGAGGAACTAGATGGTGCAAAGGTTCTAATTCGGATAAAGCTGAAAACTACCTCGGAGTGACCCCAATCAGGTCCGTTGATTACGTTATAATCATATGAGTGGCAACAGTGATTAGTCATTGTTTGCAATTTGGGTGGAACCACGATATATTCGTCCCTTACAGTTTAGGCTGTAAGGGATTTTTTAATTAATTAGAAAGGAAAAATCATGGAAGTATTAAAGAAACTAGAAAATGATGAGGAATTAAAAAAACTAGCTACATTAGCAAATGAAATTTGGCATGAATATTTTCCTTGTATTATCACTGATGAACAAATTGATTATATGGTTGAAAAATTCCAATCATATGAAGCAATAAAAAATCAATTAGTTAATGGTTATGAGTATTATTTTATTACAGATGGTGATGATATATTAGGTTATATGGGAATAAAAGAGGAAAAAGATGACAATAAATTGTTTCTTAGCAAATTCTATTTGCATAAAGATAATAGAGGTAAAGGATACGCTTCAAAAGCATTTAGAGATTTAGAAAAGATTACCTTGGAGAGAAAACTAAAAACCATTTGGCTTACTGTAAACAAATATAATGACGCTACAGTGGCAACATATGAACATATGGGTTTTGTGAAATCACGAACTCAGGAAGCTGATATTGGAAATGGATTTATAATGGATGATTTTATAATGGAAAGGAACTATTAAAATGAAAATTAGATTAAAAGATGGATCAGAAAAAGAATATCAATCAGCAATGTCAGTTTTAGATATTGCAAAGGACATAAGCGAGGGACTTGCAAGAATGGCATGTGCTGGTAGTGTTAACGGAGAAGTAGTAGATTTAAGAACAATAGTAGATAGTGATTGCGAGCTTAGTATACTTACATTTAATGATGATGAAGGAAAAGCTGCTTACAGACATACAACATCACATGTATTAGCAGAGGCAGTAAAGAGATTATATCCGGAAGCAAAGCTTGCTATTGGACCTTCTATTGACACAGGTTTTTATTATGATTTTGATTGTCCTGCTTTTTCAAGAGAAGAATTAGATAAAATCGAAGCAGAGATGAAAAAGATTATAAAAGAGGGTGCCGTCTTAGAAAGATTTACACTTCCAAGAAAAGAAGCTATCGAGCTTATGGAAAAATTAGGCGAGCCATACAAGGTTGAACTTATTAATGATTTACCGGAAGATGCACAGCTATCATTTTATAAGCAAGGCGAGTTTACAGATCTTTGCGCAGGACCACATTTAATGAGTACAAAAGAAATTAAAGCGTTTAAACTTATTTCTTGTTCAGGTGCTTACTGGAGAGGTTCTGAAAAGAATAAAATGCTTACAAGAGTATATGGAACAGCATTTGCAAAGAAAGCTGATTTAGATGAATATTTAGTTTATCTTGAAGATATTAAAAAGCGTGATCACAATAAGCTTGGTCGTGAGATGGAATTATTTACAACAGTTGACGTTATAGGTCAAGGTTTACCTCTTTTGATGCCAAAAGGCGTTACAATGCTTCAAACATTGCAAAGATGGATTGAAGATGAAGAAGAAAAGAGAGGTTATGTTAGAACAAAAACACCTCTTATGGCAAAGAGTGATTTGTATAAGATTTCAGGACATTGGGATCATTATAAGGAAGGTATGTTTGTACTTGGCGATGAAGAAACTGATAAGGAAGTATTTGCACTTCGTCCAATGACATGTCCATTCCAGTATTATATTTATAAGGCAAGTCAAAAGAGCTACAGAGATTTACCAATTAGATATGGTGAAACATCTACACTCTTGAGAAACGAAGAATCAGGTGAAATGCATGGACTTACAAGAGTTCGTCAGTTTACAATTTCAGAAGGTCACTTAATTGTAAGACCTGACCAAATGGATGAAGAATTTAAAGGATGTCTTGATTTAGCAAGGTATTGTTTACAGACTCTTGGAGTAGAAGAAGATGTAACATATCGTCTTTCTAAATGGGATCCAAACAATAGTGAAAAATATATTGGTAAAGCAGAAGTTTGGGAAGAAACACAAGATAGAATCAGAAAAGTTTTAGATGAACTTAAAATCGAATATACAGAAGAAGATGGTGAAGCAGCGTTCTACGGACCAAAGGTAGATATTCAAGCTAAGAATGTATATGGTAAAGAAGATACAATGATAACAATTCAATGGGATGCATTACTTGCTGAACAATTTGATATGTATTATGTAGACCAAAACGGTGATAAGGTAAGACCTTATATTATCCATAGAACATCAATGGGATGCTATGAAAGAACACTTGCATGGTTAATCGAAAAATATGCAGGATTATTCCCAACATGGTTATGTCCGGAACAGGTAAGAGTACTTCCTATTTCAGAAAAATATGCTGATTATGCGAAGTCTGTAGAAGCTAAATTAAAGGAAAATGGTATTAAGTGTAGCGTTGATAATCGTTCTGAAAAGATTGGATTTAAGATTAGAGAAACAAGACTTGATAGAATTCCTTATATGCTTGTTGTTGGACAGAAGGAAGAGGAAGAAGGAAAAGTATCAGTAAGAAGTAGATTTTTAGGTGATGAAGGTCAAAAATCATTAGATGAATTTATTGATTATATTTGCAAGGAAATAAGAACAAAAGAGATTAAAGAAGTTCAAGTAGAAGAACAAAAGTAAGGTATAAGGTGAAATGGAAAAACTAGAAAAAAAGAAAATTGGAGATTTTTTATATTATTATAAGTTCCATATTGTAGCAGTTTTATTTGTGGTTTTAGTAGCAGTTATCCTTATTCAGTCACTTATGGAAAGAGATGATGAAAGCCAGTTCACTATAGTGGACTGGACTTCAGAACTCTCTATAAAAACAGGTGAAAATCTTATTTCGGAGTTTTCTAAAGTATCTGATATAGATGCAGAACATACTGTGTATACAAAGAGTGCAACCTTACTGCAAGATAATGAAAAAATGGAAAATCTCGAAGGATTAATGGGTGTAAAAAATTTAACACAGAGAATAGAAGCTGGATATATCGATATTATGTTTGTTTATAGAACACAGGAATATGATACCGAAGTTGTTGGAAATATTGAAGAAATACTCCCAAGTGATTTGTATGAAAGATTATCAGAGTATATTGTTTATCAGAGGGATGAGAATGGTGAAACAAATTATGATGTTCCTATTGGATTAATGGCAACTAAGTCGAAGAAGTTTATTGATGTGTTTGGAGAATGTGAGTACAATATAGTTATTCAGATTCCTGAAAATGCAATTCATTTGGAGAAATCTATAGAGTTTGTAAAGTTTTTATATGCACTATATTAAGGAACTCATAAAAGGAAAAAGAACAATGTTTATACAAGAAATTGAAAAATATATTGATGAGGTTTTCACTGAAGACACAAAAAAATGTTTTGGATTTTGTTAATTATTTGAAAGCCAACGAAATGCAATTTGAAAGAGGCAAAGGTTATTGGGAAGATAAACTTTATTGGATAATAAAATATAAAGATGAATATGTGTGCTTTATCTTAATAAATGGCTTTGGCTCAGAAGAGAAATTTGCTCCTTGGACTATTTGGACTGATGATAGTGATTCAAGATGTTTTTCGGATTTTCCATTGGACGAAAGTTCGAAAGAATTTGCTTGGAAGAACATTGATTTTTGTGGTAATTGTGGTGGTTGTGATAATCCTGGAGGAAGTCGTAAAACAATATTTGGGAAAGAATTTGATAATGTCTGTATCACTACAATGAGGTTTATAAATCCAGATACTATAGAAGTAGAATGTGTAAAAAACTTGGTTAAGATAAGGAAAAATGATATCCTAATAAAATTGGGAAAAAAAATATCAATTGATAAATAAATTATTTAACATTGCAAATATTAACTTCGGGACAATTGTTCCGAAGTTTTGATTTGTAAATAGCAGAAAATGATAAGATTTAATTTTTCTAATAGTGTATATTCATTATATAGCAGAGATAACAAACGGAGGATAGTGTGATTTCACAATGTTACTTGTGAAATACATGAGAATTAACATGAATAACTTAGAACTAATAACAATTGTATTAGAATATGTTGACGAACATTTAGAGGATGAGATTTCATTTGACTCATTATCATCTATATTTGGTTATTCACCATTTCATTTTCATAGGCTATTTGCTTCGGTGACAGGCTTAACAACAATGGAATATCTTAGAAAACGCAGACTTATGAGAGCATGCTATGAACTAAAAAACACTCATAAAAATATAGCTGATATTTGCTATGATTGTGGTTTTAACAGTATTCAAACTTTTAACAGAATATTTAAGGAAATCTATAATTTAACACCTTCTGCAATAAGGAAAAAGAAAATTGATTTTAGATTTATTCCTATCAGTGATATTATCTCTGGCTATAAAAAAAGAATAATAATAGAAGGAGAATATGCTATGGAACCAAGATTTATTGAAAAAGAAGAATTCATTTTAGCGGGAATTAAAAAACATACAAAGAATGGTTTTCAAGTAATAGGAGAATCATGGAATGAGTTAAAAGAGAGAATGGGTGAATTTACAAATAGAATTAATCCAAAAACCACTTATGGTTTTGAGGATTATTCAGAAGACTTTAACAAAGAACCATTGTCATTTTTTTACATGGCTTCAGTAGAAGTTAGTGATGAAACCAATATTCCGGAGGGTATGTGCGTAAAGAAAATTCCTAAGTCACTTTATGCAGTATTTACGGTAAATGGTAACAATTCAAATAATGAAATAGCAAAAGCGTTTAAATACATCTATGATGTATGGCTTCCTAATTCAGAGTATTCGCTAGCTGATGAGGTATGTGCAGACTTTGAATTTTATGATGAAAGATGGGATTGTCAATCAAAATTATCACAGATTGATATTTACATTCCAGTTAAGAAGTAAAAAAGTGCAGAGGTGTAAAATGGCTTTTAAATATAAGTTTAAAGAGTTTCAGCCTATTAAGGTTAATGATGAAATAATACTAAGACAAGTTCAGGTTGAAAATGATTTAGAAAACTATTTTGAGATGTATAACAATCAAAATATCGCAAGATATTATCCGGCAATGAGTGGAAAATTCATTCAACTTGATGCAGTTAGACGTATAATTGAAAATCAAATTAACGCATTTGAAAAACGTAGAGAATACATTTGGACGATTGCATATATAAAATCTAATGAAGCTATTGGAAGAATTTCGTTATCAGAATTTGAAGCGAATAATAAAATAGCTAATATAGGATATTTTATAAATCAAGAGCATTGGAAAAAAGGTATAATTTCCTCATGTATTCAGCCGGTTGTGGAGTTTGGTTTTTCTTATCTTGAGCTTGAAAGAATTTATACAACGGTTCACGTTGATAATATAGCATCATGTAAAGCTCTTGAAAAAAACGGCTTTTCAAAAGAAGGTATTTTAAGGCACTCTTTTAATCTGCCTTCAGGACTTAGTGATTGCTATATGTATTCAAAACTATATAATGATTAAAAAACAAGGAGTGTCACAAAATAACTAAATTCATCTGAATTTATGTTATAGAGCGACACTCCTTGTTTTTTATAGGAAACCTCTAAAAATTGTTCCAGCAAGAATGGCATTTATAGTTCAGCTATGCTGAATCTATTATTCTTGCAAAGTTCGGCTTTAGCCGAATCTTTTGTTAATAGGAAAATCCTAAAAATTGTTCCAGCAAGAATGGAATTATCATTCTTGCAAAGTTCGGCTTTAGCCGAATCTTTTGTTATTGTGAATCCTCATTTGTGTCTGAGTCGATATCTTCTCTGTAACTAGAATCATAATTAATGGTAATTTCTTTTGTATCAAAACGATTATTTTTGCCAACAGCTACAAGCGTTATAAAATTCATTCCTTCAAGGAGGTCAAGAGAAATAGAGAATCTATTATCTTCTTGAAGTGTATATTCAACTTGATCAACATGAAAGTTCAATTGCTCATTTAGTGGGTCAATTACATATCCATTTACTACAATGGTTGAAGCATTAACTTTTTCTGGATATTCCTCAATTACGATTGTAGGTTGAATGATTTTTATATTAAATGTTTTGGTGAATTCTGTTTTTTTCCCGAAGCTGTTTATAGCAGAAATATTAACAGTATTATCACCTATCTTAAATGGAAGTTTAGTTTCCCAATAATTATCCTTATAAAGAATTTCATCATTGTTGACAAATAGTTTTGGACTACGGTCATTTGCATCTTTAATCGAGCCTGAAATTTTATATATAGTATCAGAAATTGGACTACAATAGTCAAATATAACAACGTCAGGTTTACTTGGTTCAAATAGTATCTGTCTTGTAAATCTTATAATCACACGATCTTTATACCCTATATCAAAATCAACATTATTTATATCTCTTGAGATAATTACCTTTGAAGAAAAACAGCCATGTTCATCATGACATTTTCTATCATCAATTCTTAGATTATAATGCTGACCATCAGAAGAAATCATTCTTCCTGAAATCTCAAATTTCTTTACAGGGGATATAGCTGGAAGATTATCAAAAATCAAGTGTGGTCCATCGGGATGATGAAATATACTGACTTTTATAGAGTTTTTTCTTCCACCAACTCCAATCGCAACCACATTAAACTCATTCTCACCTTGTGAAAGATTTACAAGGTGAGACCATGTATCATCGTCGTTGATATTTATTTGCTTGCTATTTACAAATAATAAAAGATTCTCTTTTTTTGCTGAATTTGGGTCTAATACGACTCCGGTAAGTGTAATATTTTGCTCAAATGTAACTGTTGGAAATTCGTTTACAGTTAAAATAGGAGGTAAAACTCCACCAAAGATAGTACGTGTTACAGTATCAATAGTTTTTGTACTATTCTTTATTGATAAGACGATTGTGTTATATCCACTCTCAATCGGTATTGTAACAAGCCATTTGTCTTTAAATAATTTCTGCTCGTTGTTATTTACATAAAAATGCAAGTCCTCATCATTCATATTTTCAATACCACCGGTAATAATAACGGTTTTTTCGTTAGTAGCCATTGGACATTTTAATATAACGATTGAGGCATGTTCTAAAATAGTTTCTTGATTAGTCTCTGTTTCTTGTATTTCTTGTGTTTCATCTATTTCTTCTAATTCATCCATCTAAAAAACTTCCTTTTTACTAATTTATTTTGAAAAAATGGTAAAGTAGTATTACCATTTTTTACCCCAAAGGCAGACACCTTTATTATCTTTACCAGTTATGGCGATAGTTGGTTTCCATAATTCATAATCCCA
>JAVBUL010000077.1:0-12457 GCA_031555415.1 Lachnospiraceae bacterium
TACCAAGATTTATGAATATTCCTGGTGAAAACCTTAAAGGTGTTTACTCTGCTAACGAATTCTTAACAAGAGTAAATCTTATGAAGGCATATAAAGATAATCCTGATACACCAATTCAAAAAGCTAAGAATGTAGCTGTTGTTGGTGGTGGAAACGTTGCAATGGATGCGGCAAGATGTGCAAAGAGACTTGGAGCTGAGAACGTATATATTGTATATCGCCGTTCAGAGGATGAGCTTCCTGCAAGAGCAGAAGAAGTTGAACATGCTAAAGAAGAAGGCATTATCTTTAAGCTTCTTACAAATCCAATTGAAATACTTCCAGGTGAAGACGGATTTGCAGGTGCTATTAGATGTCTTGAAATGGAACTTGGAGAGCCAGATGATTCAGGAAGAAGAAGACCTGTTGAAAAGAAAGGTTCAGAATTTGATATTCCTGTTGAATGTGTAATTATGTCTATTGGTACATCACCAAATCCACTTATTACATCAACAACAAAGGGACTTGATACTCAGAAATGGGGAGGAATCATTGTTCAGGAAGAAACAGGACTTACATCAAGAGAAGGTGTTTATGCCGGTGGAGATGCTGTAACAGGTGCAGCTACAGTTATTCTTGCTATGGGTGCAGGTAAAACAGCAGCTAAGTCTATTGATGAATACCTATCAGCGAAGTAAGACGAAAGGGTATATATGTTAGAACAAATACAAGGATTGTTAAATGTAAATAATGGCTTTTTTTCCTTTACAAGAAAATTGATATGGGTATTTTTACTTAATATATTGTTTATATTGACAAGTTTACCGATTATTACAATTGGTGCGTCGGCATCAGCCATGAATAGTGTTTTTACAAAAATTATAAACGAGCAGGATTTCAGTGCAATTAAGGATTATTTTAGAGCATTTAAGGCTAATTTTGTAAAGTCTACTATTGTGTGGGTGATTGGAGCATTTGTTGGAATGGTGCTATATGTAGACATTTTCTATTGGTTTAAGTATGGTCTTGATGATGGAGTATTTTCATATTTTATGTTAGGCGGCTCGTGTATTATAGCAGTTATATATTTGATGTTAATGCATACATTTTTTCCGTTGATAACGAGGTTTGACTTAACTATAAAAGAAGTATTTGTAATTGGTACAAAATTGACGATAAAGCATATCGGATATACCTTTGAGGCGTTAGTAGTAACACTTCTAACAGTAGGATTAAGTACAGTGTACATATTTCAGGGTAAGTTCTTGTTTATGATTTATTTGATTGTATGTTTTGGATTAGATGGATTTATTCAAAGCTATATTTATAGACATATACTAAATAGATATTCTGAGGATTATGCTGAATTTGTAGAGAAGATGAAAAAGGAAATAGATTACTACGATTAGAGAATGAATTTATGATAGTTACATAGTTATGTGTTTGCACATTAACTATGTAACTATCTTTTGTTAATGGGAAACTTCATCGTTATCTAAATTTTCTTCGTTATTTTGCAGTGAAGCTTTATGCTTTTTACCAGAAAATGCAGATACAGTTTCATTTCTGTCAATATCATATATTTCTTGAGTTTCATCCCTGTATTTTTCATATTTAGCTTGCATATAATAATCAAACCAATCTGAAATAATGGTTTTAATTGATGCAGCAACAGGAACGGCGATAAGCATTCCGAAAAGTCCTGCCCAGTTTCCGCCAATTGTAATAGCAACGATGATAAATGCAGGTTGAAGTCCTACTATATCGCCAACAATCATAGGACAAAGTATATTGGCATCTATTTGCTGAACAATAAATAGTCCGATAACAGCACCAATCGCAATCCATATACTTCCGGATAAAAGTGCTATAATAGCAGATAAGACGATTCCAACAAAAGGACCAATGTATGGTACTAAATTGCAAACAGCAGTAATAATACCAACAACAATAGCATAATCTACACCCACAATGGAAAGCACAATAGTAGATAAAACACCAACTATAAATGCCTCTATAAGTTGGCCACGTATGTATTTAGAAAAAGTAAAGTTTATAGTGTGCAAAGCTCTTTTTATAATAGTTCCAGGCTTACTATTTTTAAATAAAAGAAAAAAGAATTTGTTCCAAAGCTCTATAAAATACTCATGACTAGCTAGAAGATATATGCTAAGAATAAGTGATATCACGATTGAAAAAATATTACTTCCAAGTGCAATAATAAAGTTAGCAACTCCTCCAAGTAGTGAAGTGAAAATATCTTGAGTGAAATTTGCGATAGAATCTATTTGGCTGACTAATAAATCACCAAAAGGAATATTTTTATCAAGTATAAATGATTTAATGCTTTCGGTTGAAAGACTGTTATCATTAAAATAATCAGCTATGTAATTTATGATATTAGTAAATGTACTGCTTTGCGAAAGTTTACCACCTATCATAAAATATATTCCAACTAATAATCCAATAAACATTCCAAGTACAGATATATAAGAAACAATTAATCCAATAGTTCTACAAAGTCCACGCTTCTTAGGGAAATGCTTTCTATTCATTAGAAAGTTTTCAATGGCATTCATTGGGCCAAATAAAAGATAAGACATAACAAGAGCTATTATTATAGGCATACAAATGCTAAATGCACTGTTTAAAAGTGCTAAAAAATTATCATAAAAATATGGAATTGAATTTATTACTGAAAATAACAGATAAATAACTACGGATGTTCCGATAACATATTTGCATATTTTCATATATTTTTGATCAAGGTTAAACTTCATTTTAATACCCATGCATTTCGCAAACTTATTTGCGAAACTGCCCAAATAAGAATGTGAAAGAATTGATATATGGGCTTCCTTTCTTTAATTTTATTGTTCTTTCACACTATAATCCTTCCTAATATAAAAATTATTTTTTTATCTATGTATTATAATACCATAAAAAAAGGTTTGTGAAAACATAAAAAATATTGTAGAATATAGTCGTGTAAATAATTAAAGAATGGAGAATATTTATGAGTAATATATCTGAAGAAGAAAAGTCTCAAAATAATGAATATACAGAAAAACTTTATCCGGTACTAATTGCTACACCTGGCATATTTGCAACTTTGATTAAGTGGTTTACCAGACTTAAATATATTCATATTGTATTAGGTATGGATGAGGAGTTGACAGAGTGCTATAGTTATGGCAGAAGAAATCCAAAAGTTCCTATATTGTCAGGATTTGAAAAGGAAGAACTAGACAAAGTAGTGGAACATTTTCCAAGAGCATTATGCATGGTTACAGAGATTGAATGTACCAAAGAACAAAAGGAAAATGTTTGGAAGAGAATAAATTATTATAAGGAAAATGCAAAGAGATATCATTATTGCATTTTGGGGTTACCATTTTTAGTGTTTAACAAACCTTTTCATCAAAAGAGAAGATACACATGCTCGCAGTTTGTGGCAAGAACATTTGAAGATTATGGAATTAGAAAATTTAATAAGCATTATTCGCTTATTACACCAAAGGATTTTTACGAGATGCCGAATAAAAAAATATTGTATGTAGGTACAGTAGAAGGATATCTTGATAAAATAGATGGATATAAGAAATATATTCAATAAATTTAGGAGGATTAGAAATAATGAGAAGTAAAAAGAGGCTGTTTTCTCTTGTTTTAGCAATGCTGATTGTATTAGGAATGCTATTTACAGCATGTGGAAAGGAAGATACAACAACAAACGCAGACGTAACAAAAGAAAGTGAAACTACGACAGAAGAACCAACAACTGAGGAACCAACAACTCCACCATTTGTACCAACAACAATCGATATAACTATGATTGGTGATATGTTGTTACATGATGCTGTTTCACAAAGTGGTTTGATGGCAGATGGTACATATAATTATGATCATTTTTTTGCAAATGTAAAGGATGATATTCAAAAAGCAGATATAGCAATTGTTAATCAAGAGGTAATTCTTGGTGGACTAGAGCTTGGAATTTCAGGATATCCTTGCTTTAATGCAGTATATGAAGTGGGTGATTCTCTTGTAAAGGCAGGTTTTAACGTTGTTTTACATGCGACCAACCATACAATAGATAAAGGTGCATTAGGTGTAGATAACTGTATTAATTACTGGAAAACAAATCATCCAGGAATTGGAATATTGGGAATAAATCAAACAGCAGAAGATGTAAATAATATCTATGTATATGAGCAAGGCGATATTAAGGTTGCGATTCTTAATTACACATATGGAACAAATGGTATTGCACTTCCGACAGGAAGAGAATATATTGTTAACCTTTTAGATGAGGAAAGAATAAAGAGTGATTTAAAGAAAGCTAATGAAATGGCAGACTTTGTTATTGTTTGTCCTCATTGGGGCGCTGAATATACTTATGAGCCTGTAGATGATCAAAGATATTGGACAACAATATTTGCAGATAATGGAGCGGATTTAGTAATTGGAGCACATCCACATGTGATTGAACCTGTTGAATGGGTAACAGGTGTAAATGGAAATAAGATGCTTGTATATTATTCACTTGGAAACTTTATATCAGCACAGGATAGAGCACCTAGAATGCTTGGTGCGATGGCAAATATAACTATTGAAAATAATGAGAGTGGTGAAGTGTTTATTAAGGATTATGGTGTAACACCACTTGTAACTCATAGAATATTTGGTTCAGGTGCTACAACTACATATAAATTAAGTGACTATACTGATGCATTAGTTGCTACAAATACTATATTGTCACATGACTCATCTTTTTCAATACAATGGATGAAAGATACATGCAGACAGGTATTTGGTGATTTATATAAAGAAAATTAGATATTTGTATTTGAAAAAAAACTTGATTTTTGAATAGTCTACATTTATCATAAAGAAGTATGTATTGTATTCTCGAAAGAGAAATAATAACAGAAAGAGGTAAATATGATAGAAACAGTAAAAACAACAAAAACAAACAAAGCAACAAACACAACGATGATGGTAATGACCGCAGCATTCTCGGCATTAATCATTCTCATGGCATTTGTACCAGGTCTTGGATACATTCCACTTGGAGTTATCAATGCAACAACAATTCATATCCCTGTAATAATAGGAGCTATATTTTTAGGACCTAAATGTGGGGCATTTTTGGGAGCGGTTTTTGGATTTACAAGCTTAATCAATAATTCATTTATTGCACCAAAGGTTACATCATTTGTATTCTCGCCATTTGTTTCAGGCGGAGGTATAAAGAGTATTATTATATGTTTTGTGCCACGTATTCTAATAGGAGTGGTTGCATACTACGTGTTTGTAGGTGTTAAAAAACTTCTAAGAAATATGACAGGAAGTAAGACTATTGCACTCGCAGTAGCAGGGGTATTAGGTTCACTTACCAATACTTTATTAGTTATGAATGGCATATACTTTTTGTTTAAAGCTGAATATGCAAATGCAATAGGTAAGGCATCATCAGCTCTTTACACATTTATTATGGGTGTAATAGGTACAAACGGAGTGCCAGAGGCGATAGTGGCAGGTATACTTACTGTAGCGTTAGGACAGGCATTATTAGTAGTAAAGAAAAACATGAAATTTTAATATACAAGAACATACAAAACAGGGACTTTTCAAATGCATACTATTGTGTTTGCAAAAGTCCCATTTAAAATATTTAAGTGAAATAGAAAGGGTGTGGATAAAATGATATTAGCAGTTGATATTGGAAATACAAATATAGTTATTGGATGTATAAATGATGAAAAGGTTTTTTTTGAAGAAAGAGTATCTACCGACTATTCTAAGACTGAAATTGAATATTATGTTTTATTTAAATCAATGATGGAACTTTATAATATAAATATAGACGATATAAAAGGTACAATTATTTCATCCGTTGTACCACCGATTTTAAATGTAGTAAAATCAGCAATAGAAAAGGTTGCGGGACATACAGCGATTGTCGTTGGACCGGGTGTAAAGACTGGGATTAATATTTTAATGGACAATCCGGGGCAGGTAGGAAGCGACTTGATTGTGGATGCAGTAGCAGCAATTAAAGAGTATGGTGCGCCTGCTATAATAATTGATATAGGAACAGCTACAACATTTTCGGTTGTGGATAAAAATAAAAATTATATAGGTGGTGTGATTATGCCGGGAGTTGGGATATCAGTAGATTCACTTGTGCAAAGAACTGCACAGCTTCCAAAGATAAGTTTAACAGCACCAAGTAAGGTTATAGGAAAAAACACAATTGATTGTATGAAAAGTGGGGTTATTATTGGAAACGCAGTGTGTTTTGACGGTATGATAGACAAAATAGAGGATGAGCTTGGATACAAGACTAATGTAATAGCTACCGGAGGTATTGCAAAAACAATTATACCGCTATGTTCTCACGAGATAATTGTTGACCAAGCATTGTTATTAAAAGGACTAAAAATAATCTATGATAAAAATATAAAATAGGAGGGTATAGATGTGCTTAAAGGAAAAAATGTAGTATTAGCTGTGACGGGAAGTATTGCGGCGTATAAAATTGCGGGTTTAGCGAGTATGTTGAAAAAACTTAATTGTAATATTACTGTGTTGATGACTAAGAATGCAACGAATTTTATTAATCCGATTACATTTGAAACACTTACAGGTACTAGATGTTTAGTTGATACATTTGATAGGAATTTTGAGTATAGTGTAGAGCATGTATCAATAGCAAAGTTGGCAGATGTTGTGCTTGTGGCACCGGCTTCAGCAAATGTTATAGGAAAGTTGGCAAATGGAATCGCGGATGATATGCTTACAACTACTGTTATGGCATGCACATGTAAGAAAATCATTTCACCTGCAATGAATACGAATATGTACAATAATCCTATCGTTCAGGATAATATCGAAAAACTTGAGAGATTTGGAATGGAAATTATTAAGCCTGATACGGGATATCTTGCATGCGGAGATATCGGAGCGGGGAAAATGCCGTCAGAAGAAACTTTGTTACAATATATTCTTAAGGAAATCCAACATGAAAAGGATTTGCAAGGGAAAAGAGTACTTGTGACAGCGGGACCAACAATGGAAAAAATCGACCCGGTTAGGTTTATTACAAATCATTCAAGTGGAAAAATGGGACATGAGATTGCTAGGAATGCCATGTTAAGAGGAGCTCAGGTTACTTTGGTGACAGGAAAAACAAATCTTACACCGCCACCTTTTATAAAGGTTATAAACGTGGTTAGTGCAAAAGAAATGTATGATGCAGTAATGAAATGCAGCGACGAACATGATATTATTGTGAAGGCGGCAGCGGTAGCAGATTTTAGGCCAAAGAATGTAGTAAATGAAAAGATTAAAAAAAATAATAATACAATGGTTATTGAACTAGAAAAAACTGACGATATATTATTGCAATTAGGAAAACAAAAAACTAAAAGTCAATTTATATGTGGTTTTTCAATGGAAACAGAGAATCTTATTGAAAATTCAAAGTTAAAGTTAGAAAAGAAAAACTTAGATATGGTTGTAGCGAATAATATAAAGGTTGAAGGTGCTGGCTTTGGAAATGACACAAATGTTGTAACATTTATTACGAAGGACAGCGTAGAAGAAAAATCAATAATGTCAAAATACGAAGTTGCAAATGAAATTTTCAATCATATATTATTGAACATAAGGTAATTTCTGTAAAATCACTTGACATTTAAATTATTTTATGAGTTAATATAAACATTATAACGAAAAATGTCGAATATAATATTAGTAATAAAAAAATAAAAGGATTAATATAAATATATAACTTGCAAAATGCAGATAACTTAATTTCAAGTTGAACAATATTTTTTGAAAGGAGTGGTATTGATGAGATTAACAGGGATAAACGAAATATTTCAGTATAATAATAGCATGTCAGCTAGAAGACCAATACCACAAGTAAATCCATCATCAGTTCAGGTTAGGGGTATAGAAAATGACCAAAATCAAGAAGTATCGGTGTCCACCTCAGATAACAAGGGTATTAGTGAGAACAATGCTGATAATCAAACACGAGATAGGGAAGTTCTTGATACGCAAGAGGTAATTAATTACGCAGTTAATTCTGACATGAATAAGGATAAGGAACTGATTGGAAGTGAAAGCGACCTTCGAAGATTGGATATTGAGAAAGCAGTTTCTGATATGAAAAAAGATAGCATTCTTCAGGAATATCAGTTTTTTGTAGGAAGCACAGTTACCCCAGATGGTTCATTTATGCGTAAATAAATTTGCGATATGAATTAGATAAAAGTAAAAATGTGCCGTGGGTAGATGTAATTCACCTGCGGCATTTTTTAGATGTTAAGCAATGAAGGAGGAAGTTAATATGTCAAAAGTACTTGCAATTGGAGAAGTATTACTTAGATTATCAACATATAGCAATAATTTGTTTTCACAAGCAGATAGTTTTGCGGCAAACTATGGTGGAGGAGAGGCAAATGTAGCGATAGCATTATCAAATCTTGGACATGATGTAAGATTTGTAACAAAGTTGCCGGATAATAATATAGCAGATAAGGCAATTAATGAATTATATAAAATGAAAGTGGATACTTCTTATATAGCAAGAGGTGGCGAGAGAATTGGAATTTACTTTTTAGAGCAAGGTTCTTCAGTGCGACCTTCTAAGGTAGTTTATGATAGAAAGTATTCTTCGATTTCACAGGCAAGTGTGAATGACTTTGATTTAGACAGGATATTTGAAGGTGTTACATGGCTACATTATTCAGGGATAACACCTGCTATAAGTAAGGAGGGTGCAGAACTTACAAGAGCTTTTGTAAATGAAGCAAAATCCAGAGGAATAAAGACATCTGTGGATGTTAATTACCGTTCAAAGCTTTGGAGTATTGATGAAGCAAAACTAGTGATGAGTGAATTGGTACGAGATGCTGATGTTGCGTTTTTAGGCCCAATGGATTGTATAAATTTATTTGACTGTAATAAAGATGGAAGATATAATGGTGTAAAGAACGAAGATAGAATTGCAACTGAACCTATATTGAGAGATTTTGCGAATTTATATAATGTACGATTTGTAGTCAACTCTCAAAGACAGTGCATAAGTGCAACTCATAATATTGTAGCCGCAAGAATACTTGATAAAAATACAGGTAAATTTTATTATTCATCAGAGTATGACGTGGACAGCATTGTGGATAGAGTAGGTACAGGAGATGCGTTGGCAGCAGGAGTAGTATATTGTTTAATGAAAGATATAAAAGATTATGAAAATGCAATAGAATTCGGTGTGGCATCTTCGGCATTTAAGCACACTGTAAATGGAGATTATAGTATAGCATCAAGAGACGACATAGAACAGATAATGAAAAGTGGTGGAAAAGGAAGTATAAACCGTTAGGAGAAAACTTATGAGGAAAATATCGTTATTTTTAATTTCAACAATTTTATTATTGGGTGTGATTGGATGTTCTAAGTAAGCAGAGAAAGAAACTAGCAAGTTAGATGCTTATTTAGAATCTATTGTTAATGAGGCAGATGAAAAAAGTAATGAAAAATCTTCTAATGAATCTACAGGAGAAGATGATGTTTCAAGTGATTCTAAAAGTGGGTCTGAAAGTCAAATAGCAGATACAACAAATGATAAAGAAACAAAACAAGATGATACTCAAACTCAAGCACAAACAAATAAACATACAGAATCCTCAGCAAATCATCAAACAAAGGTGCAAAATCAAACAGAAAAAAACACACAGAAAAATGCAGAAAATAGCACCACAAGGAGTGCTGAAACGAATACAGAACCACCAACTACAAAAACTGTAGTAAATAATAATACGCAGACAAAAGCTTCATTAAGTGTTGATGACGTAAGTGAGCAAGTGCTAACTCAGGCTAAGAGTGTAATAAATTCTATAACAAATAATTCGATGTCTGAACTTGAAAAGGTAACAGCAATACATGCATATTTGGTAAAGACAGTGAACTATGACACTACACAAAGTAAAGCAGATATACATACTGCTAAGGGGGCACTTATAAATAAGTTGGCAGTTTGTGATGGCTATGCAGAAGGTTTTGCGGTGTTGTGTTATACAGCAGGTGTTCAGGCAGAGATGGTTTATGGAATAGCAAAGAATTCAAGCGGAAGAACAGAGAATCATGCGTGGAATATTGTGAAAATAGATGGAGTTTGGTTTAATGTAGATGTTACTTGGGATGACCCGATTGTAAATAATACAGTGGTGACAGATGGAAGCAATATATCATATAATTATTTTTTGATTACAGATGCAAAGATATCAAAGACGCATACCGCATCAAGTTATAGCAATAAATATTCATGCAACTCAGATAAGTATTCAGACTATGTAACTAATCTTATTTGGAAATCGGTAGCAGATAGTGAATATCCATATGTTGTAGTTACCAGTATGGCAGACGTAAAAGCACAGATGCAAAACTATATAAATAGTGGAAAAAAGACATTTCAGATAATATATAACTCACCTGGTGCTACAGATGCACAATTAAATACATTATGGGAGGGTTTAGGAGATGTTTTTAACCAAGTAATAAATGAGATGAAATTGTCAGGAAGCTTCAAGATGAGTGGGAGTATGTCTAGTGATGGTTATATAGTAGCAAAGTTTTCTATATAAAAAAAGTACTTGCAAAAATTTTAGTAATATTATATAATATCATTTGTCGCTTGACGATGGCCCATCGCCAAATGGTAAGGCACTGGACTCTGACTCCAGCATTTCAAGGTTCGAATCCTTGTGGGCCAGCTAGAGAGTTTGCGTTGCAAACTCTTTTTTTGTAATTGTAGGAAAAAAATTTTAGAGAAGGACGGATAGACGATGATTGAATTAGGAAAAAAACAGATTTTAACAGTGGTTAAAAAAACAGATTTTGGTGTATATTTAGCAGAAACACCAGACTCAGAAGAAAAGGTGCTATTGCCAAAGAAACAGATTCCAGAGGAAACTGATATTGGTGATAAAATAAAAGTGTTTGTATATAGAGATTCAGAAGATAGATTGATTTCCACTACAAATGAACCTAAGATTTTAAGAGGAGAACTTGCGATTTTAGAAGTAAAGGATGTTACTAAAATAGGTGCATTTTTAGATTGTGGTTTAGAAAGAGATTTGTTGCTGCCATATAAGGAGCAGACCGGAAAAGTGATGCCGGGCGACAAGTATCTTGTGGCGATGTATGTAGATAAGTCTAATAGACTAGCGGCTACTATGAAAATATATAAGTATATGAAAATAGCCGGCGATTATGAAAAGGATGATGAAGTATCTGGAATAATATATGAAATAAACGAAGATATAGGTGCATTTGTAGCTATAGATAATGAATATTTTGGATTAATACCATCAAAAGAAATTCACGAAAACCTTACAGTTGGTCAAATTGTAAAAGGAAGAGTGACAGGAGTAAGAGAAGATGGTAAAATCAATATAAGTATTCAAGAAAAAGCATATATTAAAATGGATAGTGATTCTATGAAAATACTATCAGTACTTGAAGAATATTCAGGTGTTTTACCATATAATGATAAAGTATCACCTGAAATAATATATAAAGATTTTCAGATGAGTAAAGCAGCTTTTAAAAGAGCTATAGGTAAGCTCTTTAAAGAAAGAAAAATAGAGATAACAGAAAAAAACATTAAGTTAAAATAAGGAGGTATTGTAGTGAAAAGTATTATTAGCACAGATAAGGCACCAGCGGCAATCGGACCATATTCACAGGCGGTAGAGGTTAATGGAATGGTATTTACATCGGGAGTTATTCCGGTTATTCCATCAACAGGTGAAATTCCGGAAGGAATTGAAGCGCAGGCGAAGCAAGCGATTGGAAATCTAGTTGCATTATTAGAAGAGTCAGGTGTTACAATTGAAAACGTTATAAAAACAACGGTATTTATTAAAGACATGAATGATTTTGCTACTATAAATGGAATTTATTCAGAATTTTTTAAAACTAATTGTCCGGCTCGTTCATGCGTAGAAGTTGCAAGACTTCCAAAGGATGTATTGATAGAGATAGAGGCAATTGGAGTTCGTTAAGGCCTTTGGCTTGGAGGTATTGTATTATGGGGAATACAACGAAAACTAATGTGACTTTTACATTTATGATGTCGATTTACTTTATAAGCATATATTCTGTAAGGATATGGTTGGCATCTTTTTTAGGGTATAACTTATTAATGGTATTTCCTGAGGTGGTGATTTTAATTACTGCCATAGGTGTTACTGCATGGTTGAAGCCTAACACAATAAAAGATATAAACATAGAATTACTTTCGTTCTGGAATACACTTAAAATTATTGCGATAACATTATTTTGTGTTCCGGCAATAAACTTAATCAGTAATTTATCAACTATATTTGTTGAAAATAAAATTCAAAACGCTGTTGAAAAGCTTGATCCTAATCCATTATGGCTTAATATAGTAATAGTTGGA
>JAVBUL010000110.1:0-12311 GCA_031555415.1 Lachnospiraceae bacterium
GCATAAGTTTCACAAAGGGAATAAAAAAACGTAGAGTAACTTTGTGTTCTTAGAGGTTAATAATAACTTCTGTAAACCGCTAAGTCGCATAAGTAACACAAAGGGAATAAAAAAACGTAGAGTAACTTTGTGTTCTTAGAGGTTAATAATAACTTCTGTAAACCGCTAAGTCGCATAAGTAACACAAAGGGAATAAAAAAAACGTAGAGTAACTTCGTGCTCTTAGAGGTTAATAATAAATTCTGTAAACCGCTAAGTTGCATAAGTAACACAAAGGGAATAAAAAAACGTAGTGTAACTTCGTGTTCTTGGTGGTTAATAATAACTTCTGTAAACCGCTAAGTCGCATAAGTAACACAAAGAGAATTTAAAAAAGGCGTAGTGTAACTTCGTGCTCTTAGAGGTTAATAAAACTCCAATCAACCACTAAGTCTAACGAAAGGGATTGAAAAGCACTCAAATAGGGATGTTTTCCTGAAAAAAAGCACTTAGACAGGGAAATGTATGTGTCTTTGTCGAAAATACATTGGGAATGAAAGTCCTATATCAAACTTTTGAAGGACATTTACGCAAGGCTTCATTAGATTTCAAGCGTTATTTGTATTCGACAATCAATTGGAACAGTCGGATGTTTGGTATCGTTGGACCTCGTGGTGTTTGAAAGACGATATTGAATATGCTTATAAAAATGTGATTCCTTTGTGGGCTTTTGGATTGAATTATTGAGGATTTAAAAAACTGCAGCACATCGCAGGCTTGGTAGTCGGTGGTTTCAGCCACAGGGAAAAAGTAAGGATCGCACTTTATAAAATTCGGTTTTCTTAAAAAACGCACTCTTAAAAGTGCGGAATTGAAAACAAATTGTATCTTTGTGGAAAATATATTCAACATGGAATCGTTAAGTAAGAATTTCAAAGAATTATTGTCGCTTACACCACTTGATTTTAAGCGGTATCTGTATTCTGAAATTGTATGGAGCGACAGAATGGTTGGTATTGTCGGGCCACGCGGTGTGGGTAAGACCACAATGATTTTGCAGTATATCAAAGAAAATCTGGACATAAACGAAACGCTTTATGTACAAGCAGACGACATTTATTTTGCCAATCACACATTGATTGAACTTGCCGGTGAATTTTCGAAGAATAGAGGAAAGTATTTATTCATTGACGAAATTCACAAATACACAGCTTGGTCGCAGGCTTTGAAGTCCATTTATGATTATTTTCCACAAATGAAAGTGGTATTTACAGGCTCATCCATTTTAGATATTCTCAAAGGTAGCGCCGATTTGAGCCGTAGAGCGCTGATGTTTAAAATGCAAGGGCTTTCGTTTCGCGAATATTTATTTCTCTTTCATCATATTGAGGTTGAAAAATATACTTTAGAAGATATTTTGGAGCATAAAACCGATAATTTTCCTGTTCGCCATCCACTGCCGTTGTTTAAAGATTATTTACGGTGCGGATACTATCCGTTTGGAGTGGATGACACTATGTTTTTACATCGTTTGAATCAGATAATCATTCAGACATTGGAAACTGATATTCCGATTTATGCGAATATGAATGTTGCAACAGGTAAAAAGCTCGGCAAACTATTGAAAATTATATCGCAAAGCGTACCATTCAAGCCCAATTTCACAAAAATTGCAGGAATGCTCGAAGCTAGCCGCAATAATATTGATGATTATTGCTATTTTATGGAACAGGCCGGCTTGATTATGCAATTGCGCGATAGGAGTGAAGGAATCGGGCAACTCGGAAAAGTTGATAAGGTTTATATTGACAATACAAATCTTGCTTTTTGTTTGTCTGAAAAAGAACCTGATGTGGGAAATCTTCGTGAAACCTTTTTCTACAATCAGATGCGGGTAAACAATAAAGTGTACCGTTCCGAGAAAGGGGATTTCAATATCGAAAACATGACTTTTGAAGTGGGTGGAAAAAGTAAAACTCAACAGCAAATCGAAGGATTGAAAAATGCTTACATCGTGAAAGACGATATTGAATATGCTTATAAAAATGTGATTCCTTTGTGGGCTTTTGGATTGAATTATTGAGGATTTCAAACTACACAAAATACATCAACCGCCAAGTCGCATAAGTCTCACGAAGGGAATTTAAAAAAATACGTAGTGTAACTTAGTGCTCTTTGTGGTTAATTGAAGGTTTGAAAAATTACAAGAGACGACGGACGTAAAATGGCTATTGGAAAGTCCAGAGGTAGAAGAAAAAGAAAATTAAATGAAAGCAATTAAGATATGAAAGCAGTATTTATGGGTTTAGGCTACATTGGCCTTCCAACAGCGGCAGTTGCTGCGGATAAAGGACTTCAGGTCGTAGGAGTTGATGTCAATCCTAGTGTAGTAGAAACCATTAATGCAGGGAAGATACATATTGTAGAACCGGAATTAGATACCGTAGTGAAACGGGTGGTGGAAAAAGGACAGTTAAAAGCTTCTCTTAAACCTGAAACAGCAGATACTTACCTGATGGTGGTGCCGACTCCTTTCCGTCAAAACCACAGACCCGATATTTCATATGTTGAATCTGCTACACGGGCAGTTCTTCCTTATTTGAAAGAAGGCGATTTGTATATCATAGAATCAACTTCTCCGGTTGGAACTACGGAAAAAATGGCTGACTTGATTTGGAAAGAACGTCCTGAATTAAAAGGAAAAATATACATTGCTTATTGTCCGGAACGAGTATTACCAGGAAATGTTATTTATGAATTGGTTCATAACGATCGGGTAATAGGTGGTATCAATAAAGAATCTACACAAAAAGCTATTGAGTTTTATAAATTGTTTGTTAAAGGTAACTTGCATCCTACTAATTCGCGTACAGCTGAAATGTGTAAGCTGACTGAAAATTCTTCCCGTGATGTACAAATAGCTTTTGCCAACGAACTTTCCATGATCTGCGATAAAGCAAATATCAACGTTTGGGAATTGATTGAATTGGCCAATAAACATCCGAGAGTCAATATATTACAACCTGGATGTGGCGTCGGAGGGCATTGCATCGCAGTAGATCCTTGGTTCATTGTATCGGATTTTACAGAACAGGCTCAAATTATCAAACGTTCCCGCGAAACCAATGATTATAAAGCCGATTGGTGCGCCAATAGAGTATTAGAAGCCTGTCAAGCATTTGAAGACAAAACAGATCGGGAACCTATTGTCGCTTGTATGGGATTAGCATTTAAACCTGATATTGACGATTTACGTGAATCTCCGGCTAAATACATTGCTTCACGCATCATTGCAGAAGCAAGAGCGGAAGTTTTGGTAGTAGAACCTAATGTGAAATTCCATAAAAGTTTCAATTTGGCGAATTATCAGGAAGCATACGACAAAGCGGATATTGTAGTCTGGTTGGTTCGGCATAAGCCATTTTTATCCATTCAAAAGCAAGAAGGAAAAATTGAATTAGATTTCTGCTGCGTACGGAAGAATTAACCACTAAGTCGCATAAGTCTCACAAAGGGAATTGAAAAAGACATTGTGAAACTTTGTGCCCTTTATGGGCAATAAAAATGCATTAACCACTAAGTCAAAGAAGTAACACGAAGGAAAATAATAAATTTTAGTGACTTTATTCTCTAGTGAAAGAAGTTCAAAAAATAAAAACATTGTGAAACTTAGCGTTCTTTGTGGTTATTTAAATCATTGAAATGAAAAAAATATTATTAGTATTCGGTACTCGTCCGGAAGCCATCAAAATGGCTCCCTTGGTGAAGGAATTTCAGAAATATCCGGAAAAATTTGAGACTAAGGTTTGTGTAACGGCTCAACATCGTCAAATGTTGGATCAGGTATTGGATATCTTCGGAATTCAGCCGGATTATGATTTGAACATTATGGCTCCCAATCAAGACTTATACGATATAACATCTAAAGTTTTGCTGGGTATGCGTGATGTGCTGAAAGAATGCAAACCGGATGTCGTGTTGGTGCATGGAGATACGACGACTTCCATGGTAGCCGGATTAGCTGCATTTTACCAACAAATCAAGGTCGGACATGTGGAAGCCGGATTAAGAACCTATAATTTACAATCTCCCTGGCCGGAAGAAATGAACCGCCAGGTGACAGACCGGATATGCGATTATTACTTTGCCCCAACCGAACAATCCCGTCAAAACTTGTTGAGCGAAGGCATCGCTGACGAAAAGATATTTGTAACAGGTAATACAGTTATTGATGCTTTGCATAGGGTTGTAAATAAAATCAACGATGATTTATCTCTACAAGACCAGCTACAGCAACAAATCAAACAAGCCGGTTATCCAAACATTTTCAACTTTCAACTTTCAACTCTCAACTATATATTAGTGACAGGTCATCGCAGAGAGAATTTCGGAGATGGCTTCCTGAATATCTGTAAAGCTTTAAAAGAAATTGCAATTGAACATCCAGAGATGGATATTGTTTATCCGGTACATTTAAATCCAAATGTACAAAAACCGGTATATGAGTTGCTTTCGGAAGTTAAAAATATTTTTCTGATTAAGCCATTAGATTATTTACCATTTGTATATTTGATGCAAAATTGCCATCTGATATTAACAGATAGCGGTGGCGTACAGGAAGAAGCTCCTTCTCTTGGAAAACCGGTGTTGGTAATGCGCAATACGACCGAAAGGCCGGAGGCGGTTGAGGCTGGAACAGTTAAATTAGTGGGCACTGACTATGAGGCAATTGTTGGAAATGTAAACGAATTACTGAGTAATCAGGAGATGTATAACCAAATGTCTCAATCCCATAATCCGTATGGAGATGGGAGGGCGTGTGAGAGAATATTGGATGCTTGTATAAAGGAAAATAATTGTAATATATGATGATAGAATATCTTCCTTGGGATTCGAATTTTTTTCATAAGAAAATTGGTAAAATTTTCGTAAATTCAGGGAATGAAAGTAACTTAGAACAGTTAATTGAAAATGCTATAAATGAACAATATCAATTACTATATCTCTTTACCCCAGAAAATATAATTATTGAATATCCAATTTTAAATAAATTTTCAGGAAAATTGGTTGACAAAAAAGTTTTATACACACAAAATATAGAAGGAACAAATGTTTTCATAGATAGTCCAATCGAGGAATATTTAGAATCAAAGCTATCAAACGATTTAGAATCTTTATCATATTTGAGTGGTTCATTTTCTCGATTTCACGTGGATAAAAATTTTAACAATGATGATTTTTATAGACTTTATAAAACTTGGATAATAAAATCATTAAAAAAAGAAATCTGTGATAAAATATTTGTTCTGAAAGAAATAGATGAAATACTAGGAATGGTAACATTGAAATATGGAGATCAAAAAGGGGAAATAGGCCTAATTGCAGTAGCTGAGTCAGCGCAAGGTAAAAACATCGGAAAAAATTTGATTAATGTATGTATAAAAGATCTGATTTCTAAAAATATATTCAAAATTGAGGTGCCAACGCAATTTGAAAATTTGGCAGCCTGTCGATTTTATGAAAAATGTAATTTTGAGATAAAAAATATAACTAATATATATCATTTTTGGCTATGATACCATTTAATAAGCCTTACCTGACAGGTAAGGAGGCTCACTATATTTATCAGGCAGTGTATTCGGGTAAAATATCGGGTAACGGAATTTATACGAAAAAATGTCAGACTTTCTTTGAAGAGAAATATGCTTTTAAGAAATGTCTTTTAACGACTTCTTGTACAGATGCATTGGAAATGGCTGCTATATTATGTGATATTCAACCTGGAGATGAAGTTATTGTGCCATCGTATACATTTGTATCTTCAGCGTTAGCGTTTGTCCGTCAAGGTGCTAAGATTGTTTTTGCTGACAGTTATTCAGATAATCCTAATATTGATGCAGATAAGTTGGAAGAGTTAATAACACCTAAAACTAAAGTTATCGTACCAGTTCATTACGCAGGTGTAGCTTGTGACATGGACAGTATAATGGAGGTAGCCTCCCGTCATCATATTTTTGTTGTCGAAGATGCAGCACAGGCAGTTGACTCCTATTATAAGGATAGACCATTGGGCGGAATTGGTCACCTGGGTTGTTTCTCTTTCCATGAAACAAAAAATATCATTTCAGGAGAAGGAGGAATGTTAGTTGTCAATGATGACCAGTTTTTAAAGCGTGCCGAGATTATATGGGAGAAAGGGACTAATCGTTCTGAATTTTTTCGTGGAGAAGTTAACAAATATGGTTGGGTGGACACGGGTTCTTCTTTTCTACCTTCAGAGATAATATCGGCGTTCTTATATGCTCAATTAGAAAATTTGGAGGATATACAGGCAAAACGAAAACAAATATGGAATAAATATTTCGGGAATTTGTCTGATTTGATGCTACAAGGCTTTTTAAGCTTGCCTTATATTCCTCAGTATAGCACTAATAATGCTCATATGTTTTATATTGTTTGTAAAACACTGGAGGAGAGAACTAACTTGATTGCATATTTAAAAGACCTTGGTATTTTAGCTGTTTTCCATTATTTAAGTTTACATAAAAGCGATTATTATATAAGTAAACATGATCAACGTGAGTTGTTTAATTGTGATTTTTTTGCAGATTGTTTATTGAGATTACCAATGTTTTATGAATTGGAAAATGTGGATCTTGACTTGGTAGTGAAAGGTATACATGATTTTTATTTAAAATGATACTTCATTTATTTGATGACGAGAAAGTCGTTAACAGAACTATTGCATATTTTGAAGAGTTTTTACCGGGGCAAAATAAGTTTATTGTATTAATTCCTCATAAAAAATATATTCCTCTTTATGTGAATTCTATTAATGCTGACTTTCAAGTATCTGGAGATAATGCTTTTTGGAATTCTGTAGGGGATATTGATTGTTATGACGAAATAATTATTCATTTCTTGAACTTAGCAAAAATTCGATTTATCAATTCAATAAATCATTCTAATATAACATGGTTTGAATGGGGTGCAGATTTATATAATCAGTTATTAGAACCGAAAGGGTTTCAATTATATCGAGATAAAAAAGAAGTTCTTGTATGTACAGATTCCCATAATAAAAGGTATAGATATTTAGAACCGCTATATAAGATACTTCGTTTAGCGAGATTTAAGAAAACCATTGATGCGATAAAGAAAATAAAGAACTTTGCTGGATTGGATTTTGAATTGGATTTATTAATGCATTACTATCCACAGTTTTCACAGTTAAAAAAGAAAGATTTTTTCTACTATCCGATTGATGATATTATACCGTATAATTTTGCTACAATAAAGAAGGAGACAAATGAAAACATAATGTTGGGCAACTCTTCTTCACCATCGGGAAATCATTCGTATGCATTAAAACTTTTGAGTAATTTGGATATAGGAAATAGAAAAGTGGTAATTCCTCTGAGCTATGGTAATGCTCAGTATAGAGATTACATTGTGCAATGTGGTAGAAAATTCATAGGCAATAATTCCTTTCCATTACTTGAATTTCTTTCCTTGGATGAGTATAATGATATAATGAACAGTTGTGATTATTTTATATATGCAAATTTACGGCAAGAAGCTTTTGGTAATATACTGGTAGCGCTGTACTTGGGTAAGAAAGTGTTCTTAGATGCCTGTAATCCTTTATATGATTATCTGAGATCGTTAAGTTTAGCGATATACTCATTAGATTCATTGAAAAGAGAGAATTTTAGATCATTAAATGACGATCAAGTCCAGAATAATCGTGATATAATCATGAAATATTATAGCAAGGAGCGTTTACAAAGGATAATTTCTTCTCAATATGACTATATTATGCACTCTTGTTAGTTAATGGCTGTGGATAATACGAAACTTTCTAGAGCAGTAGCACGAGGTGTTAAATGGACAACAATTAGTGCCATATTTACAGCAATAGCTAAGTTGGCACAAGTTGCTATTTTGACTCGTTTTTTGTCAAAAGCAGACTTTGGATTGATTGCAATTGCATTATTAGTGAATTCCTTCTGTGCTATTTTTATGGATATGGGAGTTACCACAGCAGTGCTTCATAAAATTAAGATTAGCAAAGAGGAATATTCTTCATTATATTGGCTGAATATTGTTTCTGGTTTATTATTAACTTTATTGGCTTTTGTTTTTTCTCCATTGATTGCTAATTATTATAATGAACCTGAGTTAAGAACAATAATTCAATTGTTGTCATTGAATATATTTTTTTCATCATTATCTGGTTTACAAAGAACAATGCAACAGAAGAAAATGAATTTTAAGTTTATTTCTGTGGTTGAAATGTTCTCTGCTTTAGTGATGTTAGCCTCGGCTCTCTTTTTTGCTCTTATGGGCATAGGAATATATAGCATGGTGTATTCAACTTTAATCAATGGGTTTATAATCGCCTGTATATATCTTTTTTATGGTATTTTTTTTGAGAAAAATATAATGTTGCATTGTAATATTTTTGAAATACTTGATTCGTTGAAAATTGGTATTTATCAGGTTGGCTCATCTATATTGGATTTTTTCTCTTCAGAGATGGATACCATTATAATTAGTTTGGCTTATTCTTTTGAAATATTAGGAGTTTATACTTTATGTAAACAAATTGTATTGAGAGTTTATACTTTAGTTACTCCAATTGTAACAAAGGTTTTAACTCCTTTCTTGTCTTTGTTGCAGCAAGATAAACCGGCATTGAAACATGAATATGTAAATACATTGAATTTACTTTCTTTTGTGAATTTTCCGATATATTTTCTCATTGCTTATGGAGCAAATGTCATATTGTCAATTTTATATGGTAATTCATATGGAGAATACTCATACATATTATTATTTTTAGCAATAAATTATGCAATAATGAGCCTTGGTAATCCTGTTGGTTCACTTATTGTTGCTACAGGAAAAACCCGTTTAGGTTTCTTTTGGACTATATATAGAGTATCCCTTACATTAGTATTTTTTATAATTATGTCTCAATTTAGCATAGGAGTATTTGCTGCTTCAATCTGTGTGTTATCTCTATTGAATCTTTATCCGCATTGGTTTATTGTTTATAAACAAATCATTAATATAAGATTCAAAGAGTTGGCTATAATTTATATAAAACCATTGACGCTTTGTCTACTATTATATCCAGTTTCTTTGATTAATCAAATATCTTCTAATATATACATAAATTCTGCCTTGTTGTTTTGTGTTTTTACTTTGATTTATCTTGGAATAAATTACTTTTTCAATAAACAGAATATGTTGCAAACTCTTTTTTTAATAAAAAGTATAATTGTATATGGTGGTGAAAAAGACAAAAAATAATAAGTTTTTGGATAAGGAGTTAGAAGATACATTGAAAATATGTGAATACGATGTAAATCGTTTAAGCCTGAAAGTAAATTGCGATTAATAACCGGACATAGGAGTGAAAAATTTGAAAATGAGTTCTTTCTACGGGAGTGTTGAGAAATTTATATAAGCAAATTATTTAGCAACTTCCTAATTCAATGATATAATGACTGTTTATTTTTTACTATTGTTAATTTGTTCTTTAGGAGGATTTATTCATGAATTGAAAAAGTCTAAATATTGGTATATATTTGTCATATCATTATCAATAATTATACTTTGTGGAGGATATATGACAGGTTCAGACTGGCGCTTGTATGAGTTGTTTTATGAAGAGTTGAATTTATCTTCTCCATTTGAATCATTTTCTTTTGAGCCCGGATATGTATTGTACATGTGTTTATTTAAGATTCTTGGTATTTCTTTTTGGCCTTATTTTATAATAACCAAGGCTATTATATTCTTAGTTTGTGTACATTTTATTAAGAAGTATTCTGGTGATAAGTTTTATTTGTGTTATACATACTTTGTTTTTAGTTTTGGGATTTTTTTCTTTGTGGATAATCCTATGCGGAATCTGATCGCCGCTACTATTATGTTATTTGCAATTGAAAAATTGATTTCTAAAAATTACTGGCAATATATTTTTATTGTGATTATTGCTAGTCTTTTTCATGTATCAGCTATATTAATGCTTATCATACCTGTTCTGTTTTCGTTTAGAATTAATAATTGGGGCTTATTTACAATTTTTATATTACTAAACATAGCTTCTGTGACATTGCTTAGTCATTTTCTTGGTGCAGTAGAGTTTTTATCATCCTTGTTTTCATATTTGGAAGGAAAGTTTACGAGTTATTTTGTAAAATCAGGAGAAGAAACGTTTGGACGGCTCTTTAGTTTGGGATTTATAATTCAATTTTTATTTTTTCTTTTGTTGTTATATAGTCGTAAATATTTAGAGGCGCAAGGAAATACAGGAAAATTGATTTTTTCATTTGGAATTTTATATGTGTTTTTTTATCGCTTAGGGCTTTCAATTGATCTATTCTATAGATTTCAGATGTATCTTTCATTGTTTTACACTATAGCCATAGTAAATATACAAGGAATATTTAAGGTAGGTATAAATAGAACCTCCTATTCTATTTATCTTATGTCATTGTTGCTTATGTTCACCTATACGACTATTACGTCTTCGCCTAAGTATGTTCCGTATACAAATTATTTTGTTTATTCAATATTTTATGATGATTTAGATTATAATTATAGATCTGATTATAACTATAAGTTTAGTCCATATAAAAATGAAGAATAATGAAGCAAAAGAAGTCATATCGAATTTTATATATAGCATCATATTTTAATGTAAAGAACAGTTCTGCGAGTATACGAAATAATTCACTTGCGAAAGGACTAATTTCCTGTGGAAGTAGTGTGGATGTTTTGACTGTAAGGTGGCCGGAGAATCTCGTTTCTGATTATTTTAATGCCGAACGTAATTGGACATCGATAACCTATTCTGACCTACGTGAAATATCTATTAATTCACGATTGGGTTCGAATCTAAAAATTGAAAATAAGTTATTTGAGCGAATAAAGAAGATAATAAAGGATTTTCTTTTCTTTCCGGATATTTGTTATCGTTGGAGAAAAGAGATTGTTATTAAAAATCTTGATTATGATTTAATTATTAGTTCATCTGATACTAAGAGTTCTCATTTCGTTGGATTAGAAATCCATAAAAAATGTCCTAATACCCCATGGATACAAATATGGGGTGATCCTTGGGCTAGCGATACTAATTCTCCAAACTATATGAAATGGTTGATCTCACAGCAAGAAAAACGTTTGATTTCTTATGCAGATAAAGTAGTTTACGTGTCGGAACCTACACTGACTGAGATGAAAAGAATTTACTGTGAATATACTTCGAAATTGTTTTATATTCCTAGAGGATTCTACACTTCTGTTATAAGTGATAACTCCTTAAGAGATAAGAATGTATATCATCTTGTTTATACAGGACTTATAGGTAAAGGAAGAAATATTTTTTATTTGGCTAAAGCAATTGATCGTTATAATTTATCTGCTCAAAGGAAAATTGAAATTGATGTTTACGGGAAGTTTCCATCTTCCTTGGAATTAGAAATGACTGAATACAAATCATTGAATATTTATCGTTCGGTGGATTATGAGGATATAGCTTCAATATATGCACAGGCAGATGGCTTGTTATATCTATCTAATTCTGCTAATGTAACTCAGATTCCAGGTAAATTATATGATTATTTAGGTACTCAAAAATCAATAGTTTGTTTAGTATATGATGAGCAAGATGAAGTCTCTAAATTTTTAAAAACATTTGATAGATGTCTTTTATTGAAGAATGAATATCAGATCATAAGTTCCAAATTAAATAAGGTCGTTGAAAAGATGGAACAAGAATGGGATATAGATGAAAGATTTTCACCAAATTATATTTCTTCACAATTATTATCTCTACTAGGAGATTAGGATCAAATAATCGTATAGTTATAAATTAATAGCTGAGGCACTTGAAAAAGTCAAAATTAGAAAATCTCAACAGTCTACAGATATTTCAAAAAAAAGGTGAAAATATAAAAATAGTCTTATTAAACCGGATTCATAACTTATAAATGAGATAAGACTTTTATTCCCTCAGAATGTCTATTTTCTATTAGGAGGCTTAAGCCTCAGCAGGACTTTTACCCGCATATCAACCTATTATTTTCTTCCATTTTTATATGAAAAAAGTATTGAAATTAAAAAATGTAACAAGATAAATGAATCTTTTTAGAGAAGGGAAAAAATTTAGATAGATACAATAAAAGATGGTTTTTTGGGAACGACTAAATTAAAGAGTAGAAATCTAATATCAATAGTTCGTTCAGAATTAATACTATGTTAGGCGGCTAAAGTTCCGAATAACAATAGCTCTTTGAAAATCTTTTGATTTTTAGGTT